>CAYMTC010000343.1:0-2503 GCA_964393265.1 uncultured Thermoleophilia bacterium | reverse complement strand
GTGTTTCCTCAAGTAAGTCTCGGCGTGGTGCACGCGCATCTTGAATCTCACGCCACACCCGCGCCTATGGCAGGCCTAGGTCACACGGGCAGAGACTGAAATATCGGCGGGCGGGGTCGAGGCTCACCTCACAGGAGCCGAGGCTGAGAGTGCGCGGGCCGAGACCGAGAGCGCGCCGCCCTATCTCCTATCCCGCACCGCGCTTGCCGCTCGGGCGACGCCTGTGCTAGCATTCGCCGTCCGTGCGGCGGGCCGCCGTAGGCATGCCCGCCCGGCCGCTTCCACCGTTCAGCGAGGAGCCCCGTGCCTAACATCAAGCAGCAAGAGAAGCGCATGCGTCTGGCCGCCCGGCAGCGGCTCCGCAACCGCCAAGTCAAGTCCACCGTCAAGACGCTGTTCAAGCACTTCGACACGCAGATCGCCGAGGGCGACCGTGACGGCGCTGCGGCTACCTATCGGCTGCTCGAGCGGCGCATAGATCAAGCCGCCGCCAAGGGTGTCATCCACAAGAACGCGGCCGCCCGCAAGAAGAGCTTGGCTGCGCGCCACCTCTCCGCCCTGCAGTAGCGCCCGTCACGCCTCCGCCCTACCGCAGCGCCCGCCACCTCTCGGCGTCGGGTCGGCCCACGCCACCTCTTGGTCCCGAATTCAGCGCTCGCGCCGAAGTGAGCTCGGCCTAGCCGGTGCCTGGGCAGCCAACCCTGGAGTCACGCCCTGAGTATCTCGGCCAAGGCGCGCTCCAGCACGAGCACAGGCTCCAGCTGAGAGCCGCCCACCATGTCCGCATCGGCGCGCGCCAGGTTGACGAGGGCGCGCCGGACCAACCGCCTGTCGAACGTCTGGGCCTGCTCGATGAGCTTGCGCGCCCGGAACGGATGCACGCTTAGCTGCTTGGCCACCGCGTCTGCTTCCGTCACCCCCAGACCATGCACCTTGTCCAGCAACGTGAGATGACCCTTGAGCGCTCCGAGGATACCGCGTACCGGATCGCTCGTCCTCCCTGTTCGCGGCCGCCCACCGCGCGTCTCGCCGGAGATGGCCACCAGCTGCTCGAACGCAGCGAACGCCGCAGGCGCATCGTGACGGCCTACTGCATCGGTGAGATCCCACACCTGAGCATCGAGTGAGGGGCAGCACACGGCCTCGATGTCGTCGAGCGTGGCCGGCACTTTGTCGCGCTGCGAAGCGGTGCCGCCGACGTAGGCAGCCAGCTTGGCCAGCTCGCTGTCGACCCGCCACGGATCCTCGCCCACCACCTGGATGAATCGTCGCGACTCCCGTGAGCCCAGACGGATGCCCAAGCTGGCGGCGCGCTCGCTAAGCCACTCTGGATACTCGCGTCGCCGCGGCGTGTCGTAGGCGAGCACCTTACCCACCGCCGCGACCGCTCTAAGCAACTTGTCGTTCTTGGGAAAGCTAGAGCCTACGAACGCGACCGTCGTCTCTGGCGGCAGGTCCCCGAGCCGCCCGATCACCATGTCCTTGGCGTGTACCTTCCACGAGTCTGCGTTGAGTACCACGACGGTGCGGTGACCCAGCACCAATCCGGGCGAGTCGATGGCGAGCAGTACCTCCTGTACATCACGCTGCGCCGCATCGAGGACCGTGAGGTTCAGATCGCTGCCGCTCTCGGTGACCACGCGCCGCTTGAGAGCGCTGACAGCGCGCTGCACCTTGGGCGCGTCGCTGCCGGCGATGAGGTACACGGGCAGCAGGGTCTTCGTCGTGCTCATGAAAGGGCTCCGCGGACTGAGTTGCTGTGCCGGAAGCGTACCACGCAGTCCGGCGCTACCCGATGTGACAGGGTCTGACCTGACTCGGCCACGTGTGACGTGGCGAGAAGCGTATCGGTGCGTGCCATCAGGGGGGGCGCGCGGCCGCTGCAGGGGTCTGAGTGGAGACGAGGAAGCGCGCGCCCTGGAAGTTGAGCGTGACATCGCCCTGCTGATCAGTGCGCAGGAAGGGCACACCGTGCTCCCGTAGCAGCGAAAGAGTGGACGGGGTGGGATGGCCGTAGCTGTTCTCGCCGACCGAGATGACGACCAGCCGCGGCGCGAGTGCGGCGAGCAGATCCTCGTCGAAGCCGCCACCGCTGCCGTGGTGAGGCGCAGCGACCACGCTGTGCGCCGCTAGCACCAGCGGCTTGAGGGCGGCCGCCTCGGCATCGCCGGGCACCAGTACGTCGCCGGCGGCCGTTCGCACGCTGACCACGAGCCCGTTGTCATTCTCATTCTGGTTCTGGTCGCTGCTGCCAGTGGAGTGACACGACACGACGGTCAGCGTGAACGGGCCGTAGGGCACCGCGAGCGGCTTGGACCAGCGGACGACCTGGGTGCCGGCTCCCGAGAGGCGCTGCGCCAACTCCTCGATGGCAGGGCCAGCGGTAGGCGGACGGGGCAGGACGGCGAGGTCGATGGGCACGTCGCCGATCACGTCGCGGATGCCGCCGATGTGGTCCGCGTGGCCGTGGCTGACGATGAGCAGGCCGACGCGATCGACGCCG
>CAYMTC010000342.1:0-2517 GCA_964393265.1 uncultured Thermoleophilia bacterium | reverse complement strand
CCCCACCACCCTACCCTACACTCTTTCCCTACACGACGCTCTTCCGATCTAGATGCTGACAACGGTCTGGTCGAGAAGATCCAGAGCTCCATCATGACCACGGTGCCGCTCTGGAAGAACCAGATCGTCATCGCCATCGCTCTCTACCGCCAGCAACGGGCGTTGCAGCTTCAGAAGGAGGTCTCGGCTACCACGAGCGAGCTGCTCGCAAGGAACGCCGAGATGCTGCGTAAAGGGTCGGTCGAGGCCGCCCAGGAGGCCGAGCGCGGTGTGGTCGACCTCGAGACCCTCAAGCAGGTCAACGACCGACTCATAGCGACGCTCGAGGAGACGCTCTCCATCCAGGCAGCGGCGCGTGAGCGCAGAGAGCACGTTGCCGCGGAGCTAGCGACGCTCGAGGGGGAGCTCAAAGCCAAGCTCGTCGACCTGCGCTCGGGCTGAGGACTGTGTACTCGCCGCGTGCCATGGGTCGCCGGCGCAAGTGAAGCTCGCGGCTCCCTGTTGGTTCGTAGAGAGTCGGGCCAGTATCCTAGAGAGCGTCCAGAGCTTCTGCGGAAAGGTGGGGCGCCGTGGATCAACGGAGAGCAGGCGTGTGGTGACCGGGTCGGAGGGTCTTGGGCACACGGCTCATGTCTTGGTCGTTCCAAGATCGGCGCTGACTGCGATCGGCGTCTCCCGCGGTCGATCATGAAGGCTCTGTACTTCGATCGGGACGTCGCGCGCGCTCTGGCCGCGCAGGCGCTAGGCAAGGTGCGCAAGGACCTGGCGTTCAGCCGCCTGTCTCCAGTCCACTACGGCGAAGTGCCAGAGCCGCAGTTGCCGGGGCCAGACTGGGTCAAGGTGGCTAATGCCGAGTGTGGACTCTGCGGTACAGACGTGCGCCTGATGTTCATGGACATCGAGCCGCGTACGTTCGTGGCTGCGCTGCCCACCTTGCCTCGCACGTACCTGGGTCACGAGGTGTGGGGGAGGGTGAGCGAGGCGGGGCCGCTGGCGGCCAAGTCGTTCGCAGTCGGGGACCGTGTCGCGTTGCGCGTGCCGCGGCCGTCGTGTTCCAGCCTCGGGGTAGAGCCGGCCTGTCGCCAGTGTCGCACCGGCTCCTTCGCCCTCTGCGAGAACGTGGTCCGCGGTCTGCAAGGAGAGACCTCGTTCACAGCAGGGCTGGACGGTAAGCGCGGTCACGGAGGGCGCAAGGAACACGCTGCGGCCGGCACGCGTTCAAAGGTGCACCTCCGGCGTCGCAAGAACGATGGGAACGACGCCGTCCCCGGCGAGGCGGCGGCCAGTGCAGCCGATAGCGCTGGCGGTCTCAGCACCGAGGCCAGGGACTGCGGCCCGACGAGCGCTCAGAGACAGTCGCCGAGCGACACGGGCGCTGGGTTCTCTCCGGTGATGGTGGTGCACGAGTCGCAGCTCTTCCGCCTGCCCGACGATCTCGACGACCAGCGGGCGGTGCTACTCGAGCCCACGGCCGTCGCGGTACACAGCGTCCTGCGGCGACTGCCGTCGCCCGGCAGTAGGGTCCTGGTCGTAGGTGGCGGGTCTCTGGGGCTCCTCATCCTTGCTGTGCTGCGTCAGTATGCGCCCGAGACCGAGCTCCACTGCTTGGCACGCTACGATGTCCAGGCCGCTATGGCCGAGTGGCTCGGGGCCATCGTCCACCGACCTAGCCACAGACTGGCCAGCGAGCTTGCGCGTGCCACCGGGGCGTGTCACGTGCAAGCCTCTCTCGGCAATCGCGTGTTGCTCGGGGGCTTCGACGTGGTCTACGACGCCGTCGGCTCGTCACAGTCGGTCAATGGGGCGCTGCGATGGGTGCGGGGGCGAGGGACTGTGGTCCTGGTGGGGGTCAGCATGCGCACCATGCGGCTGGACCTGACGCCGGTGTGGCACCAGGAGATCGATCTTCTCGGCGTGGACAGTCACGCGACCGAGTCCGACGGCCGTACGTCGTTCGCTCACGCGGCCAGACTGCTGGCCGATCCGGACTTCCCTGTCGAAGGGCTTATCACGCACCGACTTCCCATGGACAGCTGGCAGGAGGCGGTCCGGGCCTTCGTCGAGAAGAAGCGCTCAGGGGCGCTCAAGGTCGTCCTTCAGCACCGTCAGCTGCAGTAAGACCGCCGTCGGGCGTGCACGATCCACGGCCGTCTTGCTGCTCGGGCCGCCGGCAGTTTGCGCATCCGCTTCGGGGGAACACTTGCGGGCATACCACGGTAGAGCGTCAGAAGGGCGCTCACGACGACGGGGTGGGACATGGGGCTCTTCAAGGACATGCGAGACCTCTCCAAAGCCGGCAAGCAGATGCAGAAGGAGCAGTACGGCACCACCAATCCCTTCAAGATCATGAAACAGGGCGCCGCGCAGGCCAGCGAGATGATCGGAGACCTCAAGGCCGGCCAAGCCAAGGCTGAGCGGCTGGCTACGGAGGGTCTGGTGGGCCAGGCGACGATCCAGGCGCTACGGGACACCGGTGTGCAGGTGAACAACATGCCACAGCTCGAGTTCGACCTGCAG
>CAYMTC010000341.1:0-2535 GCA_964393265.1 uncultured Thermoleophilia bacterium | reverse complement strand
CCCCCTCCCCCCTATCCTACACTCTTTCCCTACACGACGCTCTTCCGATCTATGAGCATGCGCAGCGCTGCTTCCTGCTGCCAGCCGCGACACGATATCTGCGTGCCACGCGGCGCTCGGACCACAGGCCGGCTGGAGCCGGACACCGCCCCAGTTCCCTTTGAGTCCACCGACCACCTCGCTTCTCTTCGTGTCACTGCTACGGCGTGCCATCTTCCGCGCGCACCATCAGCACCATGAACGGACTCAGGTCAGGCGGCAACCGTCGTCCTGTCGAGTCCAGCATGTTGTACGCTTTCTGCTTGCGTCCTCTGGTATGAGGCCGTCATGCTGGATTCTCCATCACGGCAGGAGGCCCCTGATGCCCGCAGCATCGCCGTCCGGCGAGACCTTGGGTGGGTCCGCCGACAGAGTCCTCGATGTGCTCGAGTATCTCTCACGCCGCACCGACGCAGTGCCGGCGGCGCGCATAGGTGCGGCGTGCGGCGTCCCCAGGTCGACCATGTACAACCTCCTCAACACGCTCAAAGCACGGCGCTACGTGAGCTACCGGTCCAGGGAGCGCACATGGACTCTAGGGCCCGCGGCCTCGGAGCTCAGTACCGCCGCTCCCCTGTTCGTCCACGGCGTGGCCGTGCTGCGAGCCTTAGCCAGCGAGTCACGCAGTCTCACACTACGTGAGATCGCGGCCGCGGCCGGCCTTTCCCAGATCATCGTCGACCGCATCGTGCCCTACCTGGTGGAGAGCGATCTGCTGCACGAGGCCCCGAACGGCACGTACGCGCTGGGCCTCGAGCTGGTAGGACTCGCCTCACGGGTAGGCTGGGTCGACCGGTTGCGCATCGCCTGTCGGCCGCACCTGGTGCGTCTCCGCGACGCCACTCAGGAGACCGCCAACCTCATCGTGCGCGACGGCGACCACGCTTTGTACATCGACCAGGTCGAGAGTCGCTACGCGCTTCGCCACAGCGGATGGGTAGGCCGTCGAGTGCCGCTGCAGGGTACCGCCACCGGCGCGGCGTTCGCCGACCACTCGACATCGCACGTCGTAGCCAACGCTGTGGAACTCGGGGTGACGTCGATCACCTGTGCCATCGGCCTCACCGACGAGGAGGCGGCGGTGGGCATCACGGCTCCCAGCTGGCGCCTCGAGGAGTTCGGGATCTGGCGCGCGCAAGGCATGGTGGAGGCGGTAGCCAGGGAGATCACCGAGCGCCTGCGGCGCTGACGGGCGCTCGCGGCTCCGACCAGGAGCCGCGCACGCCTCGTAGAGCGCCACCGATCAGGAGCGCCTCACGCCTCGTGCAGCGCCGCCATGATCCTCTCTGGCGTGAGCGGCAGGTCCGCGAGAGACGTCCCCAGAGCGTGGTTCACGGCGTTGACCACCGCCGCCGCCGTGGGCACCGCGGCGATCTCACCCACGCTCTTAGCGCCCCACGGTCCGTCGTCACCGGGGTGTTCCACAAGCAGCACCCGCACGTGCGGCATGTCGACCGCATTGACCACGTGGTAGTCCCTGAACCCTCCCAGACCCGTACGGCCGTGCGCGTCCACGGCGAGCTGCTCGGAGAGCGCATACCCGATGCCCATGTTGGCCGCTCCCTGGAACTGCGCCTCGGCCATGCCGCGGTTTATGGCCTGGCCCACGTCTCCCACCGCCAGGAAGTCGGTGACACGCGCGAGGCCTGTGTGACAGTCGACCTGCACCTCCGCGAATTGCACCGAGTACGAAGCTGGGTTGGAGACGGCGAAGTACGTCTCGGCAGCGAACAGCTGGGGCAGGTGACGCATCTCGCTGCGCGCGGCGATCTCGCCGAAGGCGAGACGCTGCGGCCGCTCACCGCCGACCACCACGGCGCCATCCTCCAGGCGCAGGGCGCCGCGCGGGACCTGGAGGATGTCGGCGCCCGCGTCGAGGATGAGCGCCTGCAGCTTGAGGGCGACAGCGCGAGCGCAGGCGCCACAGACGTACGTGACCCGGCTGCCGTACGTACCGTAATCGAACGGCGTGAGCTCTGTGTCGGCTTCGCCGGCAGCCACCATGTCCGGGCTCACGCCGAGTACCTCGGCGACGATGATCTTCATGGCCGTGACGCTGCCGCAGCCAGGGTCGTGCAGGCTCGCTCCGAGGACGAAGCTGCCGTCCTCGTTCATCTTGAGCGTCATGGTGCTGGCCTCAGCGAACGCGCCGTACATGCCGTTCTTGTGGGCCCCACAGGCGACGCCCACACCACGCCGATAGCGTCCGGTCTGGGCGGGAGCATCGCGACGTTGCCGCCACCCGAAGACCTCGGCGCCTCGCTCGAGACACTCCCTTACCCTCGCATCGCCGACGGAGAGCCCGTCGGCCGGGTCCATGTCGTAAGGCTGCACAAGATTGCGCAGCCGCAGCTCCACGGGGTCGACGCCTAGCTCGCGAGCGACGGCGTCGCGGTGCACCTCGACGGCCGTGGCGATCTCGGGGAGATCGGAAGAGCGTGGTGTAGGGGAAGAGTGTAGGTTTGGGGGGTGTTGGGGGGGGGGGGGGGGGGGGGG
>CAYMTC010000340.1:0-2535 GCA_964393265.1 uncultured Thermoleophilia bacterium | reverse complement strand
AGCACGGGCGTCGTCGCATGGGACAGGACCGCCCCCAGGTCGTGCAGCGCGCCGGCATGGTATCGAGCGCGCCGGGCATAAGTCAGAAGGGGACGACGGAGCTTCACGTCGACTACGAAGGGAGGTGTCCGCCGGGGTGGCTCTTCGAAAGCTCGCAGGCAGGGCGTGAGAGGAGGAGAGCATGTCTCATAGGATCGTGGTGGGCTACGACGGGTCCGATGCCTCCAAAGCGGCTATCGACGTTGCTGCTCAGCTGGCAAAGTCGGGCGATGACTGGGAGGTGGTGGTCGTCTCCGGGGAGGACCGGCCGGCCGACTGGGGTGGCCAGACGTTCAAGGGCATCCCGGTGGCCATGGACGACTGGCTCAAGGACTGGCGTGACGAGGTGGCCGCCGACATGGAAGAAGCCGTGGGGCGGCTTCGTGACGCAGACGTCGCAGCCTCCAGCGTCTGTACGCAGGACCCGCCGGCAGACCTCATGCTCGATGTGGCTCACGAGGTGGACGCGCAGCTGATAGTCGTCGGTGCCTCGGGCGCCGGCGGTGTGCGCGACATCATCATGGGCTCCAACACCATGAAGCTTCTGCACCGCAGCGATATCCCGATACTGGTCGTCCCATACAAGCAAGCGACCGACACGACCGGCGGCCGTCATTGACGAGGCCCAGCACGACCGTCTCAGCGGGTGCATGAACCTGATACAGAGCTGTGTTGACTTGCCCCGCGGCAGGCCGTAGCATCTGGTCCTGCCGCGGGCTCACGCGGGCTCGCATCCCCCACTTCAGGAGGCGGCTATCAACGTCGAGATCGACAACCTTGCTCCTACGGTGGTCGATCAGCCTCCACCCATCCGTTCCCTCTAGCGCCCGCAGTGCGTCCCTCATCGGGGCGCGTGACCGGGGCTGCAGGAGCCGATCTGCGGCACGAAGTCTGTCTCGTGCCGAGCGTGTCTGCCTGCCGGCTCCCACCGCGGTGCACCCCGTTCGGAGCCACCACTGCCTTGCTGGCTGGCTTCTGTGCGTGTGGTCGAGCACTGCGGCGCTCACCATCGTCACCGTTGCGGCAGCTGCTCAGGACTGCTGTCTTTGAAGCTGCCGTGCCGCGACTGGGAGGGACGCACGACCGTGACTGGGCATCCCCGCACCACAGCAGCACAGAGGAATCGATCAGCCACCGGAAGGGGCACACGATGACAAAGGTCGTTGAATGGGGCACCGGCGAGATGGGCAAGGGCCTGCTCAACTTCATCCTGGACAGGCCCAAGGACATCGAGCTCGCGGGGGTCATCGTCACCAACCCCGCCAAGGAGGGAAAGACGGTCGGCGACCTCCTGGGCCGGCCGTGCGACGTGGTCATGACGCGGGACTTCGAGAAGGTGCTCGCGGAGACCAAGCCCGATGTGGTGTGCATCAACACGCAGAGCAACCTGCACGAGGTCACCGGCCAGGTGCATCCGGCCATCAAGGCCGGCGCCAACGTCATCTGTATCGCTGAGAAGATCAGCTACCCGTGGGCTAGCGATCCGGACTGGGCCGACACGGTCGATTCCATGGCCAAGCAGCAGAATGTGTCGGTCCTGGGTACCGGCATCAACCCCGGTTTCATGCTCGATGCCCTGATCGTCATGTGGAGCAGTGTGTGCTTGCGTGTGGACCGCATCGAAGCCAGCCGGGTGAACGACCTCTCGCCGTTCGGACCCACGGTCATGAAGGGACAGGGCGTCGGCACCACGGTGGCCGAGTTCGAGCAGGGGGTGAAGGACGGCAGCATCGTCGGCCACATCGGCTTCCCCGAGAGCATCATGCTCATCGCCAAGGCGCTCAAGTGGCAGATCGACGAGATCGTCGAGACGCGTGAGCCCATCGTCACGAGCGTGGAGCGCAGCACGCCGCACGTCCACGTGGCGCCGGGCGACGTAGCCGGCTGCCGGCACATCGGCAAGGGGTACAGCAGGGGCGAGCTCAAGGTCGAGCTCATCCACCCGCAGCAGATCCATCCGCAGATGGAGGGTCAGGACACAGGGGACTACATCAAGATCTTCGGCGATCCCAATGTCAACATGGCCAACACGCCCGAGATCCCCGGAGGCAAGGGCACGTACGCCTCTACGGGCAACTACATCCCGATGATGAAGGCCGCGCCGGCGGGCATGCTCACGGTGGTGGACATGCCGCTGCCGCGCCACCTGACCCCGAGCGTCTGAGAGCTGGAAAGGAGAGCCACACGTCATGGCAGACAAGACACGGTGTGAGCCGGGCGACTGGGTGGAGGTGGAGTCTGTCCTCCTCGAACCGGCAGACCGCTCCAAGAACCTGCCGCCAGACACGGCCCAGCAGCCGCTGCGTGTGTGGGTCAAGGGCTTTGCCAGCTCAAGCGCGGCGCTCGGCGACGAGCTCGCCGTCGAGACGATGACCGGCCGGACGGTGAGGGGCCGGCTGAGCGCGGTGGAGCCGGGCTACTTCCACACCTTCGGTAAGCCCATACCCGAGCTCGTCCACGTGGGCAAGGACCTGCGGGAGCGCGTCGCAGCGTACC
>CAYMTC010000339.1:1801-2545 GCA_964393265.1 uncultured Thermoleophilia bacterium | reverse complement strand
GTTCACGAGCGCCAGCGCCACGAAGAGCCGCTGGCGCTGACCGCCGGACAGGCCGTGGAAGCGCGCGTTCCGCTTGGGGGCGAGGCCCCACTCGTCCATGAGCACGCGCCAGTCCTTGCCCGTGCGCAGCAACGCACTGAAGAGATCGAGCGCCTCCCACACCTTGATGTGGTCCGGCAGCGCGGCCTGCTGCAGCTGCGAGCCCACCCGGCGCCGTAGCTCTGCTCGCTGCCGCTGCGGGTCCAGACCCAGCACGCGCACGTTGCCCGAGTCGGCCAGGCGTAACCCTTGCAGACACTCCACGGTCGTCGTCTTGCCGGCTCCGTTGGGCCCCAGCAGACCGAAGATCTCTCCCCTGCGGACCGTGAACGACACACTGTCGACGGCGACCGTGTCACGGTACGTCTTACGCAGGGCGTCGACGGCGACGACGTCGTCATGCGTCACATCCCGCAGTCCAGCAGCGGCTCGTGTGGACACCCCGCAGACCTCCCAGGGTCACTGTCGGAGGCTACCCGCCGCGGAGCACTCTCATACCTCAACGGGAGCAGTCACGTAGCCCTGCTATCATCGTTAGCATGGGTCAGCCTCACGCAGCAACTTCTCTCGCCGTCTGCACCGGCAGACGCGTTCTCCGCACGTTCGTCCTCCTGGCGCTGGCAGCGGGCCTCCTCTTGGCCGCGTCCTGCGGCGACGACAAGGGCAAGCCGAAGGCAAAGCAGATCGGAAGAGCACACGTCTGAA
>CAYMTC010000339.1:0-1791 GCA_964393265.1 uncultured Thermoleophilia bacterium | reverse complement strand
CGTCGAGAACAGGGTTCCCGGCATGCTGGCGAACCAGTCCGGGCGGCTGCGGGAGTTCGCGGCGATCCTGACCGATCTGCGCACCGAGGCGCGGATGCTGACCTCGGCGCTCTCAAGCGAGGAATGGGTCCCGCCGGAGGAGCGCCCGCGATTCGCTGGCGCCGTCCTGACCGACGACGAGGGCAAGCCGAAGGCAAAGCCAGCTTCTGCCTCGGCCAGTGTCACTACCTCCGCCAGCACGACCTATCGGTCCGCAGACTGGGGCTTTGCAGTCACCTACGACTCGCGCCTCTTCGCTCTGCAAGCCACAGAGGCACGCGGCAGTCTGGGTCTCGGCCCTTCGCTCCTCACCGACGAGCAGTTGCGCCTCGAAGACTGTCCGGCGCTGGAGTTGACACTCCCTCAGACAGAGGGGGAGAGCCCGGGTGCGGACGTCGTTTCTCTGCCCACGGTCGCCGTCACCGTCCTCGAGCTGCCCTCCACCGCCGGCGACGACGCCGACGGCCTCGCCCGTCAAGCTCTGCTGGACTGGCAAGACAGCCTCGAGCGCTCCTGGCAGGGCGTGCTCGCAGACGAGATGCGCTTGGGCGAGGTGGGCGGACTCCCCGCCTGGACCTACGACGCCGTGGGCATGGACGAGACGGCCGGCGGCGAGCTGCGGCAGCGCGTGTACGCCCTCGCCGCCGCGGACCACATCTACACTATAAGGCTCACCGGCCGGCGCGAGGACTGGGACGTCATCGAGCCGCGACTCACGGCCCTCATCGACAGCTTCCGCCTCCTGCGCGATGACCAAGAGCAGACCGCCGGCGGGGGTACCACGACGGTGCGCCAGTTCCGCTTCGCCATCGCCCGGCCGCGTGGCTTCATCCCCGTCCACGACGACGCTCAGCTGCCCAAAGACCTGGTGTACGGACTCGAGTTCGTGGATGCGTGCCACTCGCCGCTCGTCGCCTACTCGGTGGGAGTCGCGGCGGCCCCGGAGGGCATCGGCAACAGCCAGGCAGGTCTTCTGGAGACCTTCTACCGCAGCGCGGCCGGCCATCTCCGCGAGCAGGCAGACGTGATCAGCGTCCAGGAGCCCCGTGCCATCGGCATCGGCGGCAAGACCGCTTGGCTGCTCGACGTCACCAGCAAGCTCGACGACGGCACGCACATACGCACCCGCACCTACGACGTCTGGCAGGGAGACCTCGTCTACTCCATCAGTGCCCGTGGCCGTGCCGCGGAGTGGGCGGCCGACTGGCAGCTGCTCGAGCCCGCGGTACAGTCGTTCGACGTGCTCTGATCGCGCCCCGCGGCGCCTAGCCGCGCTCTCGTGGCGCGCCGGCCGACATCAGCGGCGTGGCACTCAGGCCGAACTCGCCGGCGCCCGTGCTCCACGCCCCCAGCCTACGGAAGCGCTCGCGCCGCAGTCGGCGACGCTCAGCCGGCGCCACGGTGTCCAGATCCGCCAAGGCGCTACTGATGGCTTCGCGCACGCGCTGGGCAGCCCCTGCGGCGTTGTGGTGAGCGCCGCTCCTAGGTTCACTCACCACACCGTCGATCACCCCGAGTTCCAGCAGGTTCGACGCTGTTGGCCGGAGAGCAACGGCCGCCTGAGGTGCGAACTTGGCGTCGCGCCACAGGATCGCCGCGCAGCCCTCCGGTGATATCACGGAGTAGGTGGCGTTCTCCTGCATGAGGACGCGGTCGGCCACGGCGAAGGCCAGCGCTCCACCTGAGCCGCCTTCGCCGATGATGACCGCGACCGTGGGCACTGTGAGCCGCGCCATCGCAAGCATCGTCTCG
>CAYMTC010000338.1:0-2547 GCA_964393265.1 uncultured Thermoleophilia bacterium | reverse complement strand
AAAGCACTGCGTCATCGAAGACGTTGGCCGTCTTGGCGAACACGGCCCCGAGCGTGTCTCCGCCGGCTGGGCTGATGCCGCAGACCCAGCCCTTGGTGCGTGTGACGAACGTGATCTTGGAGAGCGTAGCTCCAGGCCACGGCATAAGGCGCGCGGTGGCCTTGCGCCAGTGCGCGCCGCCGTCGGTGGTGCGCAGCACCAGGCCCTTCTCGAGGCCGCAGGCCCAGCCGCGCTTGGAGTCGAGGAAGAACACGTCGGCCAAGTCGACGGTGGTGCCGCTCTTCTGCCGCTTCCAGGTGGCTCCTCCGTTGGCGGTGGTCAGGATGAGCCCATCGGTGCCGACGACCCAGCCTCGCGTGGCGCTGACGAAGTCGACGCCGTTGAGGTCACGGGTGGTGCGCGTGGGGCGCACCTTCCAGGCGGCGCCTCCATTGACGGTGCGTAGGACGACCCCGTGACGCCCGCAGACGTAGCCGTTGGAGGCGTTGGTGAAGTCGACGGCAACGAGGTGCCGTGAGCTGATCTTCTTGGCGGTCCATGTGGCGCCACCATCGGTGGTCTTGAGGACCTGACCGCCAAAGCCGACCGTCCAACCCTTCGTGGCGCTGATGAAGACGCTGTCGACGAGCGGAGTGCGCACGCCGGTACTGGTCACGGTCCAGGTGACGCCGTCCGTGGTGGTGAGGACCACACCGTCTTCTCCAGTGGCCACACCGTGCGTGGTGTCGCGCATGGCGATGCCCATCAGCTGCGCGCCGTCGACGGTCTTCTGGATGCTCCAGGACGCGCCGGCGTTCGAGGTTGCGTAGATCTTGCCCTGGTTGGTCACGAGCCAGCCCTGCGTACTGCTGGCGAAGTCGAGCCCGTACGCCTTGGTGTAGAAGTCCGTGGACGGCAGCGCCTGTGCCGACCACGTGGCACCGCCGTCGCTGGTGTGCCAAGCCGTGCCACCCATGCCGCACGCCCAGCCGTTGGTGCTGTCGACGAAGTCACACTCGAACAGGAAGCTGCCGCCGATGACGTCTATGAGGCTCCACGTGGTGCCGCCGTCGGTGGTCCGGATGATGAACGACTCGCCGTCGCTCACGTCGCAGCCCACGGCCCATCCGTTCTGCGCGTCGACGAAACTCACGCCGGTGAGGTCCACACCGCTGACTTCGGGAGGCGTGGCCTGGGCGGCCCACGTAAGGCCGGCGTCGGTGGAGGCGAGCACCGTGCCGAACCTGCCTACCGCCCACGCGTGCGTGGCATCACCGTAGTCAAGCGCTCCCAACGGCATGACCGTGCCACTCACAGCGGCGGGCTTCCAGGTCGTGCCGCCGTCGCTGGTGCGCCACATGAGAGTGTGTCCGGTGAAGTCCCAGGCGCTGCTGCTCTCGCCGACGGCAGCGCCGTGGGTGGCACTGCCGAAGGCGATGTCGTAGAAGCCGAGCGTGGGGCCCGTACGGGTCACCGACCAGCTGCTACCTTCATCGGTGGTCTTGTACAGCCCCCGTCCGAGGCCGACACACCAGGCCTCAGCGCCCACGCGGTAGGCGATGGCGCCGAGCTGATCGCCGCTGGGAGCGGGGTTCTGCCACGTCCAGGCGGTGTTGGTGGCGGGCAGCCCCGCCGCCGCGACGGGTGCCATCCCCACCACAGACAGCAGGGCACACAGCGCCCCCATGAGCATCGCTGAGAACCTCTTTGGCATCGAGAATCCCTCCTTGACCAGGGAGGGTCTACGGCGGCCCCCCACGTCAGGCGCATTCCTACATGACGCGTAGGCCGCACGCAAGGACTGACGCGGCCGCGTTTCTCTGGCCGCGGGCCGCACCGAGGCTGCCTAACGGCCGGCGATGCGAGCGCGCACACCTCGCACCCGCGCGACCCGCAGCTCGTACCGGCGGTGGCTGAGTCTTGCAGCGCTCCGGCCCGCAGCTCGTACCGACGCTGTCCGAGTCTTGCACCGATGCGGTCCGCAGCCGCCAGCGGCATCGTGAGCCTTAGTCAGGTGCAGCCTGGCGGCAGGGCGATGGTAGAATGCAACGGTCGTCTGTCGGTGGCACGGGGCGCGGCAAGAGTCGGTCCTCCGTCCACCTCGGGAGCGTGAGCCCGCGTGAGCACCATCCGCCGTCTTGTCCTCGACGTCCTCAAGCCGCACCAACCGACCATGCTCACCATCGCCGACAAGCTCGGCGATCTCGACGGGGTCAGCGGGGCAGATCTCACGCTGCTCGAGATCGACAGCAAGGTCGAGAACATCAAGATCACGCTCGAGGGCGACGACATCGACTTCCAGGCTGTCGCCGAGGTCATCCAGGATGCGGGCGGCAGCGTGCACTCCATCGACAAGGTGTCCTGTGGTCGCCAGCTCGTCGAAGAGGCTGAGACGGCGCAGGACGGCGGCGCCCGCTGGCTTCGCTAGGCGCCCGACGGCGTCCCGTGTCTTCACCGCTACGTCGTAGACCCTCACGGTCACCGCGCCGCCGGGGGCGGCGCGGAGGCGCCTGGGTCGAGCGTATCCGCCACAACCACCGCATCGCCCAGGTCGGCGAGATCGCAAGA
>CAYMTC010000337.1:2032-2549 GCA_964393265.1 uncultured Thermoleophilia bacterium | reverse complement strand
TACACCCTATCCTACACTCTTTCCCTACACGACGCTCTTCCGATCTCCTGAGCGAGATCATCCTCCAGCACCATGAGCGCCTCGACGGATCAGGCTACCCCCGCGGTCTGCGCGGCAAGGACATCTTGCCCGAAGCACGCATACTCGCGGTCGCCGATGTCTTCGAGGCGATGTCGTCGAACCGGCCGTACCGCGGCGCCTACTCGGTGGACGAAGCGCTCGAGGAGCTTCAGCGGGGCAGCGGCCGCCGCTACGACTCGGATGTGGTCGCCGCCTGCGTGCATCTGGGCGACCACCTCCTGCCCGCCAGCGCCTGAGCGCGCGCACGGGCGGCCTGGCGTCGAACGCACTCATCGACTAGTCTCCTCTGGACGGCCCAGAGCCGTTCCACGCCTGGCCATGTGGCGCCGAGGCCACACCACCGGATGAGGAGCGCAGCCGTGCCGATCTTCCAGCGTGAGACAGAGCTGCCCGGCAGCGCCGAGTGGGCCTTCGACTGGCACGCTCGCGCCGGCGC
>CAYMTC010000337.1:0-2022 GCA_964393265.1 uncultured Thermoleophilia bacterium | reverse complement strand
GTGGCAGCGCCTCGAGGTCCCGCAGCGCGCTCGCGGCGTCGCGGACGGTGAGCGCATGCTCATGCGCGTGCGCATAGGGCCCGTCTGGCGCGAGTGGGAGGCCCTGCATCGTGACTACGTCCCCGGTCGCCGCTTCGCCGATGAGCAGGTCCGCGGTCCCTTTGCAGCATGGCTCCACACCCACTCCTTCGAACCGATCGATGCGCAGCGCTGCCGCCTCAGCGACCGTGTCGACTACGCGTTGCCAGCTGGAGCCCTGGGGTCGCTAGCGGCCGGCAGGTACGTGGACGCCAGGCTACGCCGCCTCTTCGCGTTCCGGCAGCGGCGCACACAAGACGACCTGTCGCGGCACCTGGCATACGCCGACCGGGCGCCGCTACGCGTCGCCATCAGCGGCGCCTCCGGACTCATAGGCACCGAGCTAGCAGCGTTCCTGGAGAGCGGCGGACACAGCGTCATCCGACTGGTCCGCCGCCCAGCCGGACCCGGCGACGTCAGCTGGGACCCCGATGCCGGAGTGCCGCCCGACGCTGCCGCCCTTGAGGGCCTCGACGCAGTGGTGAACCTGGCAGGCGTCAGCCTTGCCAGCTCTCGGTGGTCCCCGCAGCACAAGCGTCTGCTGTACGACAGTCGCATTCGCAGTACAGACCTCCTCGCGCACACGATCGCCTCGCTGGAACGTCCGCCCAAGGCCCTTCTGAACGCCTCAGCCGTGGGGTACTACGGCGACCGTGGCGACACCGAGCTGGACGAGACCAGCCCCTCGGGGGACGGCTTCCTGCCGGAACTCTGCCGTGCCTGGGAGGCCGCCACCCAGCCCGCTGCGGACGTCGGCGTCCGCGTGCTCATGCTGCGCAGTGGCGTGGTCCTCAGCGGTCGCGGCGGCGTCCTGCCGGCCATGCTCCCCGCGTTCAGAGCGGGGGTGGGAGGTCCTATCGGTGGCGGCGCCCAGTGGGTGAGTTGGATATCCCTCGATGACTGGCTGGGCGCCGCTCTGCTGTTGCTGCACGACGAGTCCATCGCTGGGCCAGTGGCTATGGTGGCACCGCAGCCGGTGACCAACAAGCAGCTTGGCGCCACGCTCGGCCGAGTGCTGCGACGGCCGGCTCGGCTGCCGCTGCCGGCCGCCGCCGTACGAGCCGCCTTCGGCGAGATGGGCGAGCGCCTCCTCCTCGACAGCACAAGAGTACGGCCCACCGTGCTCACCCGCGCCGGCTTCCGTTTCCTCTACCCTGATCTGGCAGGCGCGGCGCGGATGGAACTGGGGCACGGCGGATCGACGACAGCAGGCGGCATGACAGCGCCAGGCGACGCGGAGAGCTGACCAGAGGTGGCGGCGGCCGCACACCATGCCCCAGTGCCCCATGGCACCGACGTGGTCGTCGTGGGTGGCGGCCCGGCGGGATTGGCTGTCGCCGCGCACCTCAGCCGCGCCGGGTGCGCCGTCCACGTGCTCGAGAAGGACAGCGAGATAGGGGGTCGGCTCCGTACCGACATGGTCGACGGCTTTCGTCTGGACCGCGGCTTCCATGTGCTGTTCACGGCGTATCCTGAGGCTCGCCGTATCCTCGACTACACCGCGCTGGACCTAAGAGCCATGCCGTCCGGCAGCATGGTCCATGCGCATGGCCGCTTCGTACTGCTCGTGGACCCACGTCGTCGACCGGCCGACGCATCCTCCGCCATGCTCACCTCCGTCGCCACTCTCGGCGACGGCGTACGCCTGCTCCGGCTCATGCGCAGAGCGCACCGACGCAGCCTCGAGGGGCTGCTGGCGCCGCCGCAGACCACCAGCGCCCAGATGCTGCGTGACGCGGGGTTCTCGAAGCGGCTCACCGAGTCGTTCTTCCGACCCTTCGCGGGCACCCGCTTGTTGGACCGGGAGCTCGAGACAGCCTCGGGTATGCTGCAGTTCTTCTTGCGCATGCTCGCCGACGGTGACGCAGCCCTCCCGGCCCTGGGTATCCAGGCCATACCAGATCGGAAGAGCGTCGTGTAGGGAAAGAGTGTAGGATAGGGTGT
>CAYMTC010000336.1:0-2554 GCA_964393265.1 uncultured Thermoleophilia bacterium | reverse complement strand
GGTCCCAAGGACCAGCGGCAGCAGACCTTGCCGCTTGCCAAGGGTTGCCAAGAGGATCCGCTTCAGCGTGCTGCGCCCCCTGAGTAGCGTCATCGCCCTAGCGCTCTGCGCCTGCCTCATCGTCGCCGCTCCGGCAGCGGCCACGGGGCTCCAGGGCTCCTCGGTGCTCGCCCTGGATGGGGACGATGCCTATGCCACCGGACCAGACGGGCCGGCATACGACCTCGGCACCGGCACGACCGACGACTTCACGATCGAGACACGCTTCCACATCTCCGGCGTGGCCGCCCAGCAGACCGGCATCTTGTTCCTCAAGGACTCCGCCTACAGGATCCGTATCCAGTTCAACGCCGATGTCGACAAGGACCGGATCCTCTTCCAGCTCTACAAGAACGACTCCTCAGGGATGTATGTCGAAACGCCCCGCTACGACGTGGGTCTGTCCGATGGCTGGCACCACCTCGCGGTGGTCTTCGACAACGAGAACACCGAGACCAGCGACCTCTTCACCCTCTATCTTGATGGCGCACTCGTCGCGAACAGCCTGGATCACACCGCGTACGAGTGGACACCAGGGCTGCCGGACACCTCCGGCGCCTTCTACCTCGGAGGCAACGCGACCACTTTCCCCAACTCGTTCCCCGGCCGCCTCGAGGAGACACGGGTCTCCGACACCGTCCGCTACTCCGGTGCGTCCTACGACGTGCCGACAGTCCCCTTCACGGCAGACGACCACACAGTGGCACTGTGGCACTTCAACGAAACGCCGTCGTCCACGGTCTTCGCCGACTCGTCTGGGAATGGCAACGACCTCATCGGCTATCTCGGTGCGGCCACCTACAACGACGATATGGCTCCGCCCACCGCCCCCCTGCTTGGGCAGCCGCTCACACCCACCAACAAGTCGGCCGTCCCGCTGACCGGCACAGCCGAGGCTCTTAGCACGGTGCTGCTCTACGACGGCGGCGATCTGCTGGGGAGCACCACGGCCAGTCTCATCGGCAGCTTCACCTACGCGGCATCGCTGTCCCAGGGCCACCACGCGCTCACGGCAAGAGCCCGCGACACGGCCGGCAACACCTCGGACGCCTCGGCGACACGGAACGTGACGGTCGATCTCACTCGCCCGGTACCCCGCGCACTTGCCAATGTCGGCGTGCGCCGCACTCGCACGGCGAAGCTGCGCTATCGGGTGAACGACACCTACTCACCAAAGGCCAAGAAGGTCACCATCAAGATCTTCTGGCGCAGCCGCTGCGTGAAGACGATCACCCTGCGCGACAAGCCGACGAACACGAGCCTGATCTACAAGTACCGCTGTCGTCTGCGCCGCGGCACCTACACCTGGAAGGTCTACGCTACCGACCTCGCCGGCAACACGCAGGCCAAGCCCTCCGTGAAGAGGCTGTATGTGAGGTAGGACAGCGCGGACGCTGCGAGTCAGTCAGGTCACTCGGCCGACGGCTGTTCGGCGGGCTCCCAAGCCGCAGGTGTGCCGCGGTCCAGCCAGTGAACGAGTGGAGGCACCACGGTCACCGTCGCGATGAGAGCGAAGACCACGTCCACGACGATGACGATGCCGAAGTCACGCAGGGCGGGGAACGACGAGGCGACCAGCGCTCCGAATCCGGCCGCCACGGTCAGGGCTGAGGCCGTGATGGCACGACCCACCCGTGTCACAGCCTCCTCCATGGCAAGATCATGGGCCGTGCCCCTGCGCCGTTCCTCCCGGTAGCGACTCAGCAGCAGCACCGTGAACTCAGTGCCGATCGCGATGACCAGGGCGCCGAGCACTGCCGTCAGCGGATTGAGGTCGATGCCGGCCACCCACATGAGAGCTGACGACCAGCCGGTCACCAGCACTATCGGCACCACCGCGATGAAGGCACGCCGCCAGTCGCGGTAGATCACGAGGAGCCCGAGCAGCACCACCGCGATCCCGATACCCATGACCAGCCCGCGGTTCTCGGAGAACGCCTCGACCGTCCGCGCGGTCAAAGTGATGGTACCCCCTGGGGTGAGGGTCACCCCCTGCGGTGGATCTGCCGAGGCGATGAGTCCATCGACCAGATCGTTGAGAGCAGCCATCTGCATGCCGCTCATGCTGAAGGTGATGGAGGCCCCGGTCCTGTCGGCGGTGACGAGGCTGTCACGGACCTCGGACGGAAGCTGATCAAGCGCGGCGGCGACCGCGTCAGCCGAAGGGGCCGAGTCTCCCGGCCGGATGCCGAGCAGCGTGGCGAGGCTGTCTGCTCCGGCGATCTCTGGATGCGCTTCTTGTGCCTCTACCTGGAATCGGGTCGACCATTCGAGGACCTCCGGTGCGGTCACATCAGCAGCCTCCACGAGCAGCGGGAGCTCGAGACCCCCGCCCACCACCTTGCGCATCCGATGCAGAGCGACCACACCCGGCGTGTTGCTCGGGATGAGCTTCTCGATGTCGGCCTGTACGGTGAGGTCCCGGTCGGCGACAAAGCCGACCGCGGACAACAGCACCGACGCCGCGACCACCCAGACGGCGTGACGCCGCGACCACCGCGCGACCGCGGGAAGA
>CAYMTC010000335.1:0-2570 GCA_964393265.1 uncultured Thermoleophilia bacterium | reverse complement strand
CGCCGCGCTCCTGCCGCGCACGCCGGTAGTATCCTTGGGCGCGGGGGTGCCTGCGTGTCGTCAGGGTGTAAGGGGTGCCCACGTGCTCACAGGGAGGTAGCCCGCATGCCTAGGATCGGCCCGTTCGAGGAGCATAGCGAGGCCTACGACGAGTGGTTCGCCACGCACGCTGAGGCCTACGCTGCGGAGTTGGCGGCCGTGAGAGAGCTCATGCCGCCGTTCCAGAGCGCGGTCGAGGTAGGGGTGGGCTCAGGTAAGTTTGCCGTGCCGTTCGGCATAGACCTGGGTGTCGAGCCATCGCCGGCGATGGCGAAGGTGGCACGCGAGCAGGGCATCCGCGTCTTGGAGGGAGTGGCGGAGGACCTTCCTTTCAAGGACGGGAGCTTCGACCTGGTCCTCATGGTGACCACAGTGTGCTTCGTTGACGATGTGCTGGCGTCCTTCCGGGAGGCGTTCCGGGTGCTGCAGGCGGGTGGCCACATCCTTGTGGGCTTCGTCGACAGAGACAGCGATCTTGGCCAGCGGTACGAAGCTGACAGAGAGAAGAGCAAGTTCTACAACGAGGCCACGTTCGTGACGGCGGACGGGGTCGTGGCCGACCTCACGCGGGCCGGGTTCCGCCAGGACGCGGCTCGCCAGACGCTGATACCGGGCGAGCCGCCGCAGACTGTCCTACCCGGATACGGGCGAGGCGCCTTCGTGGTCGTCAGGGGGCTCAAGGCCCGGAGCTGAGCGGTCGGCGAAGGGACGGCTGAGCTCGGGGCCACCTGTGGCGGTGCAGTGCGCGCGGCAGCGGGGGCGCCTGCGCACTCCTGATGCGCCCGGGGCAGGAACGCAGCCCGCTCTACCGGCCGTGCCTGTCTGACCGTTGGTAGCTAGACGGTGAACTCGAGGAACGGACTGCAGCAAGGGGGCCCCTCCGAGACGAGCATGAGCCGGTCTTCGGGCCGGTAGATCAGCGTCGAGAGAGTGCTGAACACGCCACCTCGCGCGTCCGGATGGCGGCAGATGGAGTTCGGGTAGTTGGCGTGGTCACTCATGACCTGCTTGAGGGATTCCAGCTCCAGCTTCCCAAACTGGGCTCGCAGCAGTTGCGTCATGCGTCCTGATCGGACAAGAGTGTCGGGCAGGCCCTCATGCCACGACTCCAGGTGCTTCATCTCGGGTTCTTCATTGTGGGTGGCGTGCCCGAAGACGCCGTCCTGCAGAGAGCGGATGGAGTGCTGTCGGGCACTCGTCTCGATGTTCGCGGCGCCGAAGGGAGCGCCGATCACGTAGTTCTGACCGCATGCTCGCGGCGCCATGATGATGGCGCCGACGAAGTCGCTGAGTATCGGCTGCTGGAGGGCTTTTCGTACGACCATCGGATAGGGTGCGCCCGGCTGCTGGTCGGACGGTTTGAGGCTGTTCTCGACGATGGCGATGCCAGCGCCGTTGACGCCGGAGACACCCAGAACGCCTGCGTGACTATAGACAAGCTGCTCCGGCTCGTTGCCCCATGCCGTTATGCGTAGGACGACGGGCTCGTAGTATGCCTCGCCCACGTCGTATCCCTGCCCGACGTAGGTCTTGCCGTCACTAGTCGCCGGAGCGAAGGCGGCGAAGCTCGTGCACCCCTGCAGGGGTGCCACCGCAGGAGGGACCGGCATGCCGACGAGCTGAGCGGCCAGTCTTGGTATGGCTAGGCTGTCCAGCCCCTCGTCGAAGCAGTTGATGAACAGGACCTGGTCAATAGTGAGGCCAGACCCCGCAGCTATCCCCTCAAGCTCTTGGTAGAGATCGGGGGCGTAGTGCTTGGCGTAGCCGGCGTGCTTGGCGGCGAAGGCGAGCAGGTCGTCTTCCGTCAATCGAATTGCGGGCTCGGTGAGAGAACGCTGCAGCCAGTTGTCATAGAAGCGCCGGATGCCGGCGCGCAGAGCTTCACCGTGTTGCGCACCGCGCTCATATGGACTGCCAGCTAGGGTGAGCGTCTGGACCTTGGGCATCGTGCTCCTCCTTGAGAGGATCGAGTCCGCGAGTTCGGGCAAGAGCAAGATGAAGACTAGCAGAGAGGTGACAGAGGCCGATGAGGGCTCCGTCGTGGTCTTCCGGGCGCCTCGCCGACCTGGATGCACGCGGGAAGCGCCCCTGGGCACGAGCTCAGCGGGCTGAGGCAGAAGGGGAGGTGGGACCGGAAGGGCGTCAAGGGTGTGACACAGGTACCGAGACCGCGTCCCGAGGTGTAACGCACCTACCGGAGCCACGGTGGAAAGCATGTACCGGAACCGTACATCGGTGAGGGTTCGGAGGAGCTGGTGCGCCCGGCAGGATTCGAACCTGCGACCTTCGGTTTCGTAGACCGACGCTCTATCCGACTGAGCTACGAGCGCACGTGAGGTGCCTCAGTATACGCGACGCGGGCATCCTCGAGAAACCGATCGCGCTGCGTAGCTTCAGGAGGCGTCCTTGCCCATGCGGTGCGTGCTCAGAGCGGGGGGAAGTGGGGTCGCAGACTGGCGGAGACGCCGGGATTCGAACCCGGGAACGAGCTTTCCGCCCGTTAACCGCTTAGCAGGCGGCTGCCTTCAGCC
>CAYMTC010000334.1:0-2589 GCA_964393265.1 uncultured Thermoleophilia bacterium | reverse complement strand
TCGCCACCGTAGAAGCGCTGCTGGCCCACCCCCGTCAGCGTCACGCCGTGCAAGATCTGTATAGACACGTGCTGGTCGACGAGTTCCAGGACGTGAACCCCGCCCAGCTTGCCCTTCTGGACATCGTCTCACGCCCCTGGCGCGACCTGTTCGTGGTGGGTGACGATGACCAGCTCATCTATGGCTGGCGCTCCGCCCGTCCAGACAGCATCCTGCGCTTCGGCGAAGACCTGCCGCGCCCGCCGCTGCGCGGTGACTACACACTGGCCACCAACTATCGCTGCTCCACAGCGGTCGTCGCCCGCTCCAGCAGGCTCATCGCACACAACACACGACGAGTGGCCAAGACAGTCCACGCGCGGCCGCAGGCTCCCCAGGAGGCCGTCGTGTTCCTCGCCGCCGACTCCCTCGGCCAGCGAGCGGCGCAGGTAGCCACCTTCCTCGCAGCCGAGCGGACGCGCCTCAGTGTGTCGTGGGCCGACCTCGCCGTGCTCTGCCGGTACCGCTCACAGCTCACCCGTGTGGCGCCCCTCCTTCGCGACCACGGCGTCCCCTGCACGCTCCCGGAGCGACCCAGTGCGCTCGCCACGGCGGCCGCTCGAGACGTAGCCGACCTTCTTTCCGACGTCATCGCCAGCGGGCTCCCGCCGCAGTGCACGGCGCTAGAAGCCGTGGCTCTAGCGGTCGCAAGCCGCGGGCATGCCACACCCCGTGGCGCGGCCAGTACCCCTCGCTCCTCCAGAGAGCACGGCCAGACCTTGTCGGCCTCGCGATCCGCGCCCCTCGACGCGGATCGGGAAGCGGCACTCGACGCCGCGCGCATCCTGGCTGCCGAGTGCGCGTCGCCCGAGGTCTTCCTCCAACGCTGGCGACGCTGGTCGCAGGCGGCGGAGACAGTGCCTCACGAGGCAGCCCCCGACGGAGTCCTCCTGGCCACTGTCCATGCGACCAAGGGCAGGGAGTATGCCTCGGTCGCCGTCCTCGACTTCTCACCAGCTCTTGAGCAGCTCACCGACAGCGAGGTGGAGGAGGAGCGTCGGGTGCTCTACGTGGCCCTCACAAGGGCTTGCCGGCGCTGCCTGCTCACCATCGACACCGCGCGGGGCGCACCCCACCCGTTCTTGCGTGAGCTGGCCGATCCGCCGACGCGCCAGGAAGCGCGTGCCATCGCCCACGAGTCGCGCCGTCTGCACGACCAGATCGAGCCGCTGGTCGGCGCCGCTGGCCCGCTCCTCCGGCTCGCCCTCCACGAGAGGCAAGCCGCCACCATGCGCCCGTCACACGGCACCAGTGGACAGGTCGCATGCCAGCTCGACACGCAAGGCGCGCTGGGCCACAGGTCATCCACAGCTTTCGCCCCGTGCGGGCCGCGCGAGCAGCCCTTCACGGCGGCCATGCTGCCAGCCGAGACCGCTATGCTGCTCACCCGCTACCTGGAGCTACGCGGCCGCCTCACGGAGCGACGCCTCTTCGCTTCTCCGTCTCCTGCGGCCGCACTCTGGGCGCGCCTCACACGGGTACAGGCTCAGTAGACCTCGGGCACGAAGGTCTGGTCCTCTATCGGCGGCCGCACGTACCCCTTGCCACTGGGGCGCTCCGGCAGCTTGGTGTCCTTGGGGGTGACGTCCTCGTACGGGATCATGCTGAGGAGGTGGTGGATGGTGTTGAGCCGCGCACGCTTCTTCTCGTCGCCGTCCACGACCCACCACGGTGAGTCCTTGGTGTCGGTGTACTTGAACATCTCATCCTTGGCCATGGAGTACTCGACCCACTTCTCGTGCGAGGCCAGGTCCATGGGGCTCAGCTTCCAGACCTTGAGCGGGTCCTTGAGGCGAGCCTCGAAACGCCGCTCCTGCTCTCTGTCGCTCACGCTGAACCAGTACTTGATGAGCACGATCCCCGCGCGGATGAGCATGCGCTCGAACTCGGGGCAGGTGCGGAAGAACTCCCACAACTCCTCGTCCGTGCAGAAGCCCATCACCCGCTCTACCCCGGCGCGGTTGTACCACGAGCGGTCGAAGAGCACCATCTCGCCGCCAGCCGGCAGCTCGGCTACGTACCTCTGGAAGTACCACTCCGACTTCTCACGTTCGGTGGGCGTGTGCAGTGCCGCGATACGTACCACGCGAGGGTTGGTGGCACCCGCGATGCGCTTGATGCAGCCACCCTTGCCGGCGGCGTCGCGGCCCTCGAAGATGACCGCCACCTTGAGGCCCTTGTACTTGATCCACTCCTGCAGCTTCACGAGCTCCACCTGGAGCTTGTAGAGCTCGCGCTCATAGGTAGCGTCGTCGAGCTTGCTCTTCTTGGGCCTCTGAACGTCGCCCGCCCCCTGCACTGACGGCGATCCGGAGCGGGCGTCGGAGTCCTTGCGCTTGCTGTGCTCGGCCATGTCGCCTCGTCCTCCGCGGCGTGTTACTCACCTGACAGGTCGCGACGCTACGGTGTACAGGCAGCGTCGCGACACCGCACCCTAGAGGCCGAGTCTACTGCATAGACGGACGGAGCATGGATCGACGAGAGTGAGTCGTGGGCGAGAGTGAGTCGTGGGCGAGAGGCTGGGGAGAGGTGTGTCCCTTAGTCTGTGCC
>CAYMTC010000333.1:1236-2590 GCA_964393265.1 uncultured Thermoleophilia bacterium | reverse complement strand
ATCGACACCAGCCTCTGCATCAAGTGCGACTCCTGCCGCCAGGCGTGTCGGTTCGATGTAGTCGAGGTGGTGACCGGCACTATCGCCACGGGAGGCACGCCGCCGGCGCGTTGAACGGGGAGAACGTTCCAGCGCGTTGACTGCCGGTCGCGCAGCGTGCGCAAACCCGGCGTGCCTCGGCATCAAGGGTGTCCGATGGCCGGAGCCGACACGGCGGCTCAGGTTTTGTGCCGATTCGGCAATGTAGACTCCTGCACTTGACATGAATCGGAAAGAGGAGTCAAATCGACACGTCTCGCGGGGACCATGGGGGGACTGTGGCCATCACTCTCGACGACACCGACCGCCGCATCGTGTCGCTCCTCTTGAAGGACGGCCGTATATCGTCGGCTGAGATCACCAGACGGCTCGGTGACAGCGTATCGGAACGCTCGGTGCGGTACCGCATCGACAGGCTGCGCCGAAACGGCATCATCCGTATCAGTGCCATCGTGAATCCCCACTCGCTCGGCTATATGGTCACGGGAGACGTCATCATCGAGGTGGGGGCGGGCAAGCTGCGGGAAGTGGCAGAGCAGCTTGCAGGCTTCGAGAACGTCAGCTACGTCGCCGCTTCGGCCGGCGAGGGCGACCTCAGCGTCCAAGTCTACGCACACGATAACCAGGAGCTGCTGCGATTCGTCGACGAGGTGGTGGGTCGTCTCGAAGGTGTCACTCGCACGCGGACCGTCCTGGTGCCGTGGAAGCTCAAGGATGTCTACGAGTGGCAGATGCCGGAGCTCGTGTGATGGAGGGGGGCGATAGCCTGGCACACGCGGTCTGCAGCAGGTAAGGGGTCGGGCTGCTCGGGGGGCCCCGGAAGGGTGTCCTCTGCGGGGCACACCGTCCGACCGAGGGAAAGGGGAGAGAGTGGCTGAAGAGCAATTGGCCTTCGCACGTAAGGCCAGCGGCCTCGTCCGCGGACTTTCCATGTGGGACGCCTTTGGCGTCGGCTTCATGAACCAGGGGCTCACGCCGAGCATCTGGGTCATGACCAGCCTTGGCCTCGGCGTCTACGTAGGTGGCAACCTCTGGCTGGCCACCGTCATCTCCGTCGTCCTTGCCGGCATCGGTTTCCCCATCGTCTGGGGGGTCCTCGGTGGCTCCATGCCACGGTCCGGCGGCGAGTACATCTACAACTCGCGCATCATCCATCCCATCATCGGTATCGCCGAGAGCTTCGGTAACGCCGTTGTGTGGATCATGTGGATCTACGTCCTCGCCCCCTGGGTCGCCGACCCTGGTTTCGTCATGCTCGGCGAGTTCATGGGGTGGCCCGGCTTGGCGGACTTCGCCGTCACGTCGTGGGGCATGT
>CAYMTC010000333.1:0-1226 GCA_964393265.1 uncultured Thermoleophilia bacterium | reverse complement strand
ACCGTCACCAACATCATCGCGTTCCTGTTCGTTGTGTTCGGCATCAAGATCTTCGCTCGCGCGCAGAAGGTCGTCATGCTGTTCGGCATCGGTGGGTGCATCGTCATCTGCATCGCACTGTCGCTGTACAGCCAGGCGGACTTCAAAGAGGCGTGGAACGCTCTGGCTGCTGCCAACGACTCGCTGGACTACGACGCCTTCCTGGCGGCTGTGGGCGAGGCGGCCGGTGAGCAGATGCCTAGCACGTGGAACTGGTACGACACCTTCGGCGTGATGGTCGCGGGGTCGTGGCTCTTCGCCTACTCGTACTGCATCACGTTCATCGCAGGCGAGGTCAAGCGCCCCGACAAGACCATCATCTTCTCCAACTTCTTCGCCATCCTGGTGCCGGGCATCTTCATGATCTGGACGGCGCTCGCCCTGTACAAGATGATCCCGTTCGACTTCCTCTCGGCCACGCAGTGGGCGGACAACAACGGGGCCCCCGAGGGCTACAACATGCCGTGGGGCACCAACTACGTCCAGCTCTTGGCCATAGTCAATCCCAACAAGCTGCTGATGTTCATCGCCACGCTGTCATTCCTGGCGTTCGACTTGTGGTGGGTGGCGCTCTCGTACCTGGCCTTCCCGCGCATCATCTTCGCCTGGGGCATGGACCGCATGGGTCCCAAGTGGTTCACGGACATCAGCCCGCGCTGGGCGTCGCCGGTCAAGAACCATCTCCTCTGCTTCGTGCTCGGCGAGATCGGTATCGCTCTGTACGTGTTCTGGACCACCAACCCCATCGCCGGCCTGGCGGTGACCGCCATGGAGATCTTCTCCGTGTTCGGCATCACGGCTATATCGGCGCTGATCTTCCCTTACGTGAAGAAGGCGCGCGGCATCTGGGAGGCGTCGCCGTACAAGAACTGGAAGATACTGGGTATCCCAGTGGTCTCCCTCGGCGCACTCGTCGACATCGCCTACCTGGCGATCCTCGCGTACTTCTTCTTCTTCGCACCGGTCAACCTCGAGGGCTTCAGCCTCAACGCTGGCCTCACCATCGCGGTGACGTGGGCTCTCGGGTTCATCTGGTACTTCATCTGGAGTTGGCGCAGCAAGTCCACAGGCATCGATGTGTCGATGACCTACGGCGAGCTGCCGCCTGAGTGAGTCAGCTACCCGGGCATGGTGGGGCGGCCAGATCGGAAGAGCACACGTCTGAACTCCAGTCACCGCTCATTATC
>CAYMTC010000332.1:0-2597 GCA_964393265.1 uncultured Thermoleophilia bacterium | reverse complement strand
GATAATGAGCGGTGACTGGAGTTCAGACGTGTGCTCTTCCGATCTGGCCGAGGACAAGATAGGCCACGACCACCCCGACGCCGCCGATATCGGCGCCAGTGGAACCGCCACCGCTGCTGAGGCCGCTGACCAGGACGACCAGCCACAGCAGAAGACCGGGGATAGCGGCCGCCAGTGTCAGCCACCACGCCACCGTGCCCACATGTCCCCGCCACAACACCAGGCAGCCGCCGGCCAGCAGCGCGGCGCCGCCGACGACCACCGCATACCAGAAGTACGGCCGCTGCTCGCCGACCGCCGCCAGCGCCCCACGCGTGCTGCCCGCAAAGCCGAGACCACCCAGCAACGCGACGTAGAGACCGGCAGCGAGGAACAACACGGAGAGCAGCGCGTCGCGGAGGCGCGTGCGCCTACGGCGGACCCGCTGCCCGGCCGCAGCGGCTACGACGCCCGTGGAGACCACCGCGCCCTCACCGCCGTCGGCGCCCGAGCGAGCTCCCGGCACTTGTGCCGACGGATGGGTCACGACTGGTCGCCGGCCTTCTCGCCGAGCCGAGCGTTGACGCCGCCGCTGGCCCGCCACACGAGGTAGTCGTGTACGAACGCATCGAGGTCGCCATCGAGCACCGCCTGCGTGTTGCCGGTCTCATGGCCGGTGCGTAGATCCTTCACCATCTGGTAGGGATGCAGCACGTAGCTGCGGATCTGGCTGCCGAAGTTGATCTCCATGGCGACCCCACGCTCCCTGGCGAGGTCCTCAGCCCGCTTGCGCTCCTCCAACTCCACAAGCCGGGACTTGAGGATACGCATGGCAACGGCGCGGTTCTGTATCTGGGAGCGCTCGTTCTGGCACTGGACCACGATGCCACTGGGGTGGTGGGTGATCCGCACCGCGGAGCTGGTCTTGTTGACGTGCTGCCCGCCCGCACCACTGGCGCGATAGGTGTCGATGCGGATGTCTTTCTCGTCGATCTCTATCTCGACGTCGTCCGAGACGAGAGGGCTGACCTCGACGGCCGCGAAGCTCGTGTGCCGACGATTGGCCGAGTCGAAGGGCGACAAGCGTACGAGCCTGTGCACGCCTTTCTCACCGGCCAGCAGGCCGTAGGCGTTCTCGCCCTCGACGGTGAGCGTCGCGCTCTTGATGCCAGCTTCCTCCCCCTCTTGCACATCGTTGACCTCGACCTGGAAGGCGCGGCGCTCGAACCAGCGGAGGTACATACGCAGCAGCATCTGTGACCAGTCCTGGCTCTCCGTGCCACCGGCACCCGGGTGGATGGTGACGATGGCACCGCCTTCGTCGAACCGCCCGCTGAAGAACCGCTGCTCCTCGCTGACCTGCAGCGCGTGGTCGAGCTCGGCGAGGCCTCCGTCGAGCTCCCGCAGCAACTCCTCCTCGACCAGGTCGTCGGAGAGCGCCTCGCGGACCAGTTCGTCGGTGGCAGCCAAGTCACCGTACCTGTCGTCAAGTACCTGCAACTCCGCGAGCCGCCGCTTGAGGCGCGCGTACTCGGCGTTGACCTTGCCAGCCGTCTCTGGGTCCTCCCAGAAGTCGGCGGCCTGCATGCGCTCCTCGAGCGCGGCGATCTGCGCGGTCAGGCTGGGGGGGTCAAAGATAGCTCCGCAGCAGCTCGATGCGCTCGGACGCGTCGTTCAGCCGCTCGCGGAGCGCCTCAAGGTGGACAAGAGCGTCAGCAACCGTAGTCATGATGGCTCGCTTTCCCGGATGGTCGGCGGCGACCGCCGCGACGGTGACGGTCGCCGATAGGTATCTCTGCTGAAGACCAGTCTACACGCCGAAGGCGGCGCTGCCCATCGGCCCCATCGCTCTCATATTGCCGCCCTCCACGCCCGTTGATAGCCTTTGTCGAGGCGTCCTACTCCAAGCCCTTGACCCTACGGCCTCCGCTATGGGCCTCGGGCCGTACCACGGACAGACCGTGGGTCAGTGCCTGCTGCGCTGTCGTGGGCCCGCCGCGGAAACGCCCGGACCTCCTCGTGTCGGGAAAGGAGCTGAGGACGCACATGAGCAGCGACAGCGTCGCGCGTCGCACAGACGACGTCTCGCTCGCCATCCTGGCTGGCGGCCGCTCGCGTCGCATGGGCTACGACAAAGCCTTCGCACCCTTCGCCGACAGCACGCTCATCGAGTGGTTGCGGGACCGCCTCTGTCCGGGATTCTCCCACTGCTTCATCGTGGCCAAGGACGTCGCTCGCTTCCGTGGACTCGGCCTGCCGGTCGTGAGCGACGCGCGGCCAGTCGACAGCCCCACTGTCGGGGTCTACACAGCCGTGGCTGCCTCACCCACCCCTCGCGTTCTCTGTCTGAGCTGCGACAGTCCGTTCGTGACACTACAGCTGCTGCAGCGACTAGCCGAGGGGTCCCCTGGCTACGATGCCTATGTGGCACGCGACCAGACGGGCGTGCAGCCACTGTGCGCCGTGTACGGCCCCGAGACGCTGGCGGCGCTCGAGCGCATGCTCGATGACGACGAGCGCCGCCTCGACCTGCTGTTGGACTACGTGCACACCGGCTACCTGGACGTCCGCGCCGCCGGCCTCGGCGACCCGGACGAGCTGTTCACGAACGTCAACAC
>CAYMTC010000331.1:0-2619 GCA_964393265.1 uncultured Thermoleophilia bacterium | reverse complement strand
CCACCCCCCTATCCTACACTCTTTCCCTACACGACGCTCTTCCGATCTCATCTGTAGCACCGCGATCTCTTTGCCGTCGATGCGCAGACCACCGTTGCTCAGTGACACGTCGCCCTGGTATACCCCGTGGACAGAGTCGTACTTGAAGAGGTGGGCCGAGATAGCGGGCTCTGTGAGGTCGTTGACGGCTACGAGATCGACGCCTGAGGGGTCTGCCATCAGCGCTCTGGTCACCAGACGCCCGATCCGACCGAACCCATTGATGCCGACTGTGACGGACATGCGTCGCCTCCTACATGAGGATTGTCAGTGTTGCGCGCTTACGTGCACAGCGCGTGTCGCAAGCGCCACGCTCCATACTAGCAGCGGCCGACAGACCTGCGTACCGCGCTGTTACGTCGCCGCCCTGGTGCAGAGGCACGCCACAGCCGCGGTCCCTCGCGCAACGCCCTCAGCTCCGCGCAGAACGCCGCCCGCGCGCGTCCTCAGCCAGGTCCACGAGGCGCCGCATACGGTGGTTGAGCGCCGACTTGGTGAGTGGGGGCCGTGCTCGGCGGGCCAAGTCATCCAGCCCCACGTACGGGTAGCGCAGACGCAGCTGGGCCGCCTCGCGCACGGCCGTCGGCGTGGCCGCCCAAGCGTCTGAGGCCATGAGCCGGCGGGCGGCGGCGGCCTGGCGAGCAGCGGCCACCGCCGCCCGTCGCGCGTTGGCCTCGTCGCAGTTGGCCAAGCGATTAGCGCTCTCGCGCACCTGGCCGAGCACCAGGTGCTCCTCCCAGCGCAGTCTGGCATCGTGCGCGCCCATAAGGGTGAGAAGGTCCGCCGCCGTCTCGCCGCGCTTGGTGTAGCAGGCAGCGTTGCGCTCGCGCTCGGCGACGCTGAAGACGAGGTCCAGTCGGCGCAGATGCGACGCGAGGTCACGCGCCAGGTCGGTGTCCTCGACCGTGAACTCGGCGTGCACGGGGCTGCCAGGCGTGCTGATGGAGCCACAGCCTAAGAACATGCCGCGTACGAAGGCAGTCAGGCAGCAGTGTCGCCGCACGATGCGCTCGGGGACCACGAAGCGCACGCGGTAGTCGTCTGAAACCACGCCAAGCTCATTCAGCGTCTGCAAGCCCCGGCCCTGCGCTCTGACCAGTACCTCGTAGCGCCGACCTACTGGAGCGGTCTGCACCGCACGGAGCTCTGTCTGCAGACCGTACGGGCGCAGCAGGCCGAGCAGTCGGCGTGCAGTCGCCGCCAAGCCTACAGAGACACGCAGAGCGAACTGGCCGCCGGGCCCTAGGTCCACGGTACCGGCGCCGAACATGAGACCGGACGCCTGGGCCCGCCGACAGCGCTCCGTCGTCGGCGCCAACGTGTCCAGTTCGCGCTTGACGTCCTGCGTGAAGCTCACTGCCGATGCGATCTCTCGAGCGCCTGACTGATGACCGCAGAGGCGAGGCGGGCCGGGTCGTGCCGGAACACGTCGCTGCCGCCCGCCAAGTCGGCGTGCACCACCTCGACGCCCAACTGGCTCAGCCGTCGATCGTCGACCTCCACGGGCTGTGCCCCAGTGCGCTGGTAGGCGACCGCAAGCCGTTCTGACACAGCAGTGTCGCTCACCAGGATCGCATCGACCAGCCCGGCGGCGCCGTGCCGCTGTAAGGCCACCAGGTGGTCAGCGGCCGTGAATCCGTCCGTCTCACCGGGCTGCGTCATGACGTTGCAGACGTAGACCACGGGCGCGACAGTGGCACTCAGCGCCTCACGGATACCTGGTATGAGGATGTTGGGGATGATGCTGGTGAACAGACTTCCGGGCCCTAACACCACCATGTCCGCCGACATGATGGCCTCCACAGCTTGAGGCAAAGCGGCCGGCTGCGACGGCGTTAGCCACACGCGCAGCGGAAGGCCATCATGCGTGATGATGGAGCTCTGGCCGGCGACGTGTCCTTCACCCTCCAGATCCGCGTGCAGGACCACGTCCTCGAGCGTGGCAGGCAGCACGCGGCCGCGGACCTTGAGCACGTTGCTGGACTCCTGCACCGCGACCTCGAAGTCGCCCGTGACCTCCGCCAGCGCGGTGAGGAACAGATTGCCGAAGCTGTGGCCCTGCAGCCCGCCGGCCGGGAACCGATAGCGGAAGAGCCTGCCCATGAGCGACTCATCGTCGGCCATGGCCACCAGGCAGTTGCGGATGTCGCCGGGCGGCAGCACACCCAGATCGCGGCGTAGTCTGCCCGAGCTGCCGCCGTCGTCCGCCACCGTGACCACAGCCGTAAGGTTGCTGGTGTGGTGTTTGAGGCCACCCAGCAGGGCGGACAAGCCAGTGCCACCGCCCACGGCGACAAGGCGAGGCCCCCGTGCCAGACGAGCCTCGGAGCGCAGCCTCTGCACACCGGGCACACTCGTGCGAGCGAACCTGACCACGCCGAGCAGGCCCCTGTACATGGCCGCCAGGCCGAGCGCCAAGGATGCGCCAGCCACGACCGCCGCGAGGCGACCGCGCCCCACCAGGGCCCCCAGACCTACCCCTGTCAGCGCACCCTCCGACACTACCGCCGCGACGACGATGAACACCCCTAGTGCCACCAGGACGACCCCCGCAGAGAGCAGTGCGACCCAGCGTTTGAG
>CAYMTC010000330.1:0-2627 GCA_964393265.1 uncultured Thermoleophilia bacterium | reverse complement strand
AGCCGTCTACCGCCGCTACGCCGCCCTGTCGGTCCCGGTCGTGGTGCTGCACGGCTCGGCCGATCGGACCATCAGCCCCAACGAGAGCCTCACCCTGACCCGGCTCCTGCAGCACGCCGAGTACATCGAGGTGCCCGGTGCCGGGCACATGCCCTTCTTCGCCGATCCTGCGGCCGTCTCAGCGGCCGTAGACCGCGCCGCTCAGCTCTCTGCGCGTCGCAGCTGACCGCCGCACCCTTACCACGTGGTCCCGTTGTCAGCCGCCGCAACGTTTCTGTGTCCTCTTGACAACGCACAGCGACAGATTCGGCCCTGCCGCGCCGATGTACAGTGTGGGACCACGGACGAGGGAGCACGATGAGCCGCCTGACACGACGCACTCCACGACAGACAGAGCTACGGACGGACAGCCACCGGCTCCTTCGCCTGCGCGACTGTACCCGCCTTGCCACATTGGGTTTGGCCGCCCTGACGTTGCTAGCGTCGTGCTACCTCGGCGCCTGGGCAGGAGATGCCCAAGCAGGACCGGCCAGCACGACGAGCGACCGGCAGCCCACGAACAAGCGGGCGGTGGCTGCGCGCCTCAACCCAGACTTCCTGCAGTGGACCACGTCGCGCGGCTTACTCACGCCGAAGAGGACGGTCGATGGGCGGCGCCTCGGCCTCTTGCCGGCGCCGCACGCACTGGTCACGGCAACGAGCACGCAGCTGGACGACTCGCCCACGCAGTCGTCGCCAGCGGACGACGCAGATGCAGCCCTCGCCGCCGGCGAGGCACTCGGCCCGTTCCCCTCCAGCTACGACCTGCGCTCCTTGGGCAGGCTCTCCCCGATCAAGGACCAGGGAGCGCACGGCACGTGCTGGGCGTTCGCCACCAACGGCTCCATGGAATCGTGTCTGCTGCCCGCCGAGCCCCGCGACTTCTCTGAAGACCACCTGGTCCGCACCAGTGGCTTCGACTCGGTGGGTGACCCCTACGACCAAGGCGGTCAACTCTGGATGTCGACCGCCTACCTCACACGGTGGGGCGGGCCGGTGCTGGAGAGCGAAGACGCCTACGGCGACGGGTACACACCCACCGGGCTGAGGCCCAACAAGCACGTGCACGACGTCACGTGGCTGCCGCCGCGTCTGTCGGCCACCGACAACGACCTCATCAAGCAGGCTGTGAGTGAGAACGGCGCCGTCTACGTCGCCATGTCCTGGCAGGGCAGCTCCGCCGGCTCCTCCTACTACCACGCCACGAACCATGCCTACTACTACGGCGGCAGTTATGACAGCAACCACGCGGTGCTGGTGGTCGGCTGGGACGACGCCTACCCTGCGGGCAACTTCGCCACCGTGCCCCCCGGCGACGGCGCCTTCATCGTCAAGAACAGCTGGGGAACGGAGTGGGGCGAGAGCGGCTACTTCTACATCTCCTACTACGACATGAAGCTGGCTCGCGACACCTACGCAGCCACCTTCGAGGGCACGCAGCAGACTGGCGACTACGACACCGTCTACCAGTATGACCCGCTGGGCGAGGTGTCATCCCTTGGCTATGAGTACAGTGATACCGGCTGGATGGCCAACCGCTTCACCGCCGACACCGGCTCGACACTCACCGCGGTCGGGTTCTACGCCGAGGCCCCGGGCACCCTGTACAAGGTCTACTGGGGACCCTCGCTGGACCAGTTGAGCCAGGTAGCTGAGGGAACGCAGGAGACGATGGGCTTCCACACCGTCGAACTGCCCGCCGGCCTCTGGCTCGAAGATGGCGCGCAGTTCGTCGTGGCCATGCAGATCACCACACCCGGTTACGAACACCCCATCGCCATCGAGTACCCCTACCCAGACTACTCAAGCCAGGCGACCGCCTCAGCGGGGCAGAGCTTCTGTAGTCACGACGGCGTCAGCTGGTGCGACATCACTGACTGGCAGGCTGACACCAACGTATGCCTCAAGGCCTACACGTGCGACAAGACGGCCCCCACGACGGCCATCTCCGGACTGCCGTCAGGCTGGGTGCGTGGCCCTGTGACGCTGACCCTCTCGGGGAGTGACGAGGGCTGCGGCGTCGCCTGCACCGAGTACTCCCTGGACGGCGCCGCCTACGTGCGTGGCACGACACTGACGGTCACTGCAGAGGGGCAGCACGCGCTCGCCTACAGGTCGGCCGACAACGCCGGCAACGTCGAGCCCAGCAGCACGGCGCAGGTCAACATCGACCGCACCGGTCCACGGACAGTGGCCGTGAATCGCCTCCGCGTGCGGCGCAACAGGAAGGCGGTCTTCCGCTTCTCCGCCACTGACCGCACGCCCACGGCCACCTTCACGATCAAGATCTTCCGCAATTCCAGGCTCAAGAAGACGCTCCGCGTCGGCAAGCGACCCTGCGCCACCACCCAGACCCGCACCTGGACGCGCTGCGCGCTGCCCAAGGGCACGTACACGTGGAAGGTCTACGCCACAGACGCCGCCGGCAACCGCCAGATACGCATCGGCAGCAACCGGCTCGTCGTCCGCTGAGACGCGCGATCGTCTCAGCGATACGCCGCGGGCGCCCGCGTGCGGCGCCGTCGGCGTGCTACACTCCCCTCTTGGTCGCGCTAGGCGGGGAGCTAGCGGTGCCCTGTACCCGCAAT
>CAYMTC010000329.1:0-2629 GCA_964393265.1 uncultured Thermoleophilia bacterium | reverse complement strand
CGGCGGCGTGATCAGCAGAGCGGCTCGCGGCGTCATCGGCAGAGCGGTCCGCGGCGCGGTCCGCGGCTGCGTTGGCAGCCGGTCGGTCGGTCGCTCTCGGCGCCTGAGCGGGCTCCGAGGGGACCGCGTACGACTCGGGTATCAGGTCCCGCCAACTGCCCACGGGCGGCCGTTGAGGAGGCTGTCCGCCAGTAGGAGGCTGTCCGCCCGCAGCCGGCCGTTGTGCCCATTCGGCGCCGGAAGGAGGCAGGCCACCAGCAGGAGGCTGTGCGCCGGCAGGCGGCCGTTGATACTGCTGTGGGCCGGCAGGCGGCCGTTGGGACGGCGGTCCGCCGGCACCCTCGTCGTAGGGCGACCGACGGCGCGAGCCATCGGCCGGCGGCGGCACAGAAGCACCCGACGGGCGGACGTACCCGGGCGGCACCCACTCGACCGGCCCGGACGCGGTGCCGTCGCGGGCGTCGCCCCGCGGCGGCCCACCGTACACTCGCTCTCCTGCTGAGCCGCCCGACTGCCGCACATCGCCGCGCCGGCGCCGCCCGCCCCGCGTGTCCCAGTTGCTGGGATCGTCCATTCGCTTCCGCGGCTTCTTCGCCATGAGACGCGCCGCCTCAGAACTTGAAGTAGAGGAACAGCGCCGGGCCCTGCGGACCCAGCGCGCCGATGAGGAACAGCCCGATAGCCACGGCGAGCCCCTGTAGCACCGGACCTAGCCGCGAGAAGCCGACCTCCAGGGCGCCGGTGATGCGACGCGGGACGTACTGGATCGCGATGCCGGCCGCTATCAGCAGCACCAGAGTCCACGTGAGGTTGGGCGAGGACGCCCCCCACCCGGTGAACAGACGGGCGATGACCTTGCCAGCCGCCTGGAACGTGTCAGCGCGGAAGAAGATCCAGGCGAAGGAGACGAAGCCGAACACCCAGACACGCTTCAGCGCCAGCTGCCACCACGTGTACTGAGGCTGAGGCAAGCCGCGGTCCTTGCGGGCATCCATGAGGACGCGGCCCCCCACGAGCCCCGCGCCGTGGAGGCCGCCCCAGAACACGAACGTCCAGCCCGCACCGTGCCACAGGCCGCCGAGCAGCATGGTGGCCATAAGGTTCACGTAGGTGCGCAGCCGACCCTTCCTGTTACCGCCCAACGGGATGTACAGGTAGTCACGCAGCCAATTGCTGAGCGTGATGTGCCAACGGCGCCAGAAGTCCTGGATGCTGATGGCCGTGTATGGCGCATCGAAGTTGTCGGGGAACTGGAAGCCCAGAAGCACCGCCGTACCGATGGCGATATCACTGTACGCGCTGAAGTCGCAGTAGATCTGCACGGAGTAGCCGATGACGGCGACCAGCACCTCGAGAGACGAGTAGTCGCCAGGCGAGGCGAAGACGTTGTTGGCGAGGCTGCTGGCGATGTAGTCGGCGATGAGGATCTTCTTGACCAGCCCGGCGAAGATGAGGAAGGCCGCGCGACCCACGTCGATGCTGCGGGGGTCGCGCGGCGACCGCAGCTGGGGCAGGAACTCGTGCGCCCGCACGATAGGGCCAGCCAGCAGGTACGGGAAGAAGGCCACGTACAGCGCCACGTCCACATGCGGCGCAGGCTGCTCCTGCCCCCGATAGACCTCGACCACGTAGGTGATGACGCGGAACGTGAGGAACGAGACGCCCACCGGCAGCACGATGCGCAGCAGCGGCACCGGCGAGCCGAGACCCAGCCCAGTGAGCAGGTCGTCGACGGAGGTGGCGAAGAAGCCGTAGTACTTGAAGAAGCCGAGGATGACCAGGTCGAGGGCCACGGTGGCGACCAGCCAACGCGTGGCCGCGCCGCGCCTACGCGCTGCGGCCACGCGCAGTGCGCCCACCTGGTTGATGACGGTCGCCGCTACGAGAAGGAAGCAGAACCGCCAGTCCCACGTCGCGTAGAAGAAGTAGCTGGCGGCGATCATGAACAGCTTCCAGACGTTGAAGCGCGGCATGAGCAGCCAGCTCAGCACGAACACCACGAGGAAGAAGATGGCATAACTGACTGTAGGGAACAGCACCGCTGGTGACTCCCCTGGCTGGACTGCTGAGCGCCGCGGGTCGCGGACCGCCAGACCAGTAATAGTACCGCAGGGCGAGCCGCCCTCCTGCCCGCGGCCCTCAGCCCCGTGATGTAGACTCAAGCTCCAGAGCAGCGACGTGGAGCCTGACGATCCCATGACACAGCGACCAAGACCATCCGCACGCCTCAGGCTAGGCATCCCCAAGGGTAGCCTGGAGAACGCTACGCTCGACCTCTTCCGTCGGGCCGGCTACCACATCACGCTCAACGAGCGTTCGTACTACCCCGCCATCGATGACGACGACGTCGAGTGCATGCTCATCCGCGCCCAGGAGATGCCCCGCTACGTCGAGGACGGCATCCTTGACGTCGGTCTCACCGGCTACGACTGGGTCTACGAGACCGGTGCGGATGTGCGCACCGTCGATGAGCTCGTGTACTCCAAGCAGAGCTTTGGCAAGGTGCGCTGGGTGTTGGCGGCTCCAGAGGCATCGGCCTTCCAGAGCGTCACCGACCTCGAAGACCACATCATCGCCACCGAACTGGTCGACACCACCCGCCGCTACCTGGAAGAGAAGGGTGTCCACG
>CAYMTC010000328.1:0-2658 GCA_964393265.1 uncultured Thermoleophilia bacterium | reverse complement strand
GAAGGGGAGCACCGCGCCAAGGGCGAGGACGATCCACTGGAAGCCCTCGCCGACGAGCCGCAGCGAGTGGACCAGGGTGTCCCAGAAGCCGCCAGACGCCGCCACGACCTGCGGGGTCTTCTCCGTGAGGGAGAGAGAGATCGTGCTGTACGCCACCATGTGAGAGATCTGCTTGAGCTGTCCCTCAAGCTCTTCGATCGTGATCTGCGTGTCGGCGATGCGGTCCTGGACAGCGAGGGCGGCCGCCACGGTGTTGGCCTTGTCCAGGAACGTCAGGAGCCGCGCTTCCACGGCCCGATAGTGGCGCAGCCGTGCCTTGAGGTCGACGACCTGTGAGGTGACGTCGTCGGTGGAGGTGGCGAGCGCATGGACTCTGCCGACCTTCTGCAGGCGCGCCAGCGCGTCGTCAAAACGCTGAGCAGGGACGCGGAGAGTGATCTGAGCGTAGGGATCGGCTCCCTGCGGCCCGATGGCAGGGTCAGCCACGATCTCGTCGTCCGTGCTCACGGACACGGCATCGTCGGGACGGAGCCCGTCGTCAGCCGTCGACATGTTCGCCGAGAGGACGTAGCCGCCGAGGGCACGGGTGATCTCGGTGACGCGGTCCATCGCCTGCCCGATCCCGTTGCGTGCCACGATGATCGTGACGTCCCCGTTGCGGATGAGCTGCTGGCCAGGCGCCGTCAAGGGCGGGAGAGTGGCGTTGATGCTCCCGCCCGCCCCGGATGAGGCGGCGCCTTCTTCGCCCGTGACAGAGAGCTTCGCTGCGGACCCGTCGGCTGGCTCGGGCTGGGGCATGTCGCGTTGCACGGACGTCGACGCGTCATCACCCGAGACGAGCCCTGGTGCGAGCCCGCCGTCTCCTTGCCCCAGTAAGACGTCCCTGGAGCGCACGACGCCGATGACGGCGGCGACGCCGGTGAGCACGAGCACCGCGGCGATGGCGCCCACCACGACGGCCTTCTTCTTGTGGATACGCGGGAGCTTCATGACCCCTCCTGCTGTGCTTGGCTTGGCTGTGCAAGAGCCGTTGCTCGCCAGGAGAGACGCGTCACGGGGCTGTGAGGTTCGCAAGAGGCGCGGTCCAGGAGACCGTGTGGGGCGCGGCAAGTCCCGCGCTGTGCGGGAGACCGCTCGCGACGGAGCAGCCCCTGCCGGCTTCAGGAGGCCGCTCGTAGCGTCGCAGGTGCGCCCCGGATCAGGATATCGCGCTCGGTGCGCTCAAGGGAAGGCGGCAGGTGGGCGATACCGTCCTTGTCATGCTTCCCGTGGTGAGCCATGAAGCACGTACTGGCCGCTGGCCGTACGTGACCATCTGCCTCATCGGCGTCAATGTGCTGGTGTTCGCCTTCGCCCTGTCCATGGGTGCCAGGTTCGTCCCATTCTTGCAGGACTGGGGTCTCATCCCGGCGCGCGTGAACGCCGACGTGTCGCTGCACAACCTGACGACGGCGTTCACCTCGCTCTTCCTCCACGCCGGCGTGCTGCATCTTGCCACCAACATGTGGTTTCTCTACGTGTTCGGCGACGCGGTAGAGGACGCCTTCGGCGGTCTCTGGTTCCTCGTCCTCTACCTCCTCAGCGGCTTCCTGGGGAACATGGCGTTCGTGGCGACGCACCCCGACGATGTCCTGCCGGGTGTGGGCGCCAGCGGCGCGGTATGTGGAGTGATGGCCGCCAGTCTCGTCCTGTGGCCCCGCGCTCGTCTCAGGGTGCCTGGGATGCTGCTCATAGTCGTCTGCGCCTTGTTCGTCTACCAGGGTCTCGCTGCTGCGGGCCTGGGAGTGCGACCCACTATCGGCTTGTTGACCGTGCTGTGCGTGGGCCTCGGGGTGCTGGTCGTCGAGGTCGGCGGAGGCGTGGTGCAGGGACTCATCCTGGGCGTGGATCTGCCGGCGTGGTTCGTCCTAGGCATGTACTTCGGCCTGCAAGTGCTCAATGGCATCGTCGTGCTGGTGGCTCCTGAGATGGGAGGAGGCGTGGGGTGGTGGGCACACGTGGGTGGCGCGCTGGCCGGCGCCGTGTTCGCGTTCGTGTTCCCGCGCAGCCCCGTGGCGCTGCGGCGCGAGGTCGCTCAGTCGTGAGCGGCGGGGATCGACTATCTGAGGTGGGGCGTCTGGGGCGTACGACACGTCAGACGCCTCGCTACGTGCGCATGCTTGGCGACAAGCCGCTGCAGTGGGACCGCCGCTGGTTCCTGGTGCTCGCCGTGTGGCTCGCTGTGGGCGGAGCGCTGCTGGCGGTGCGTGTGGACATGGGGCATCTTGCGGCGCTCACTCCGGCGGAGCGGGCTGCTGTCACGGCGGTGCTGGCCTACGAGCCGGATGGGACTCACTCGTGCGGTGAACTCCTCGCCGTCCTCCGCGAGGGCGTGCTGGGGCCGGACAGCTCCGGTGACGCGAGGTGGTACGCGACCGACCGCAGCTGGGAGCAGACGATCGACGTCGTGTGGGAGTGCTCCCGTGAGGCGGCTCTGACGTTCACCGTGTGCGACGGCGCGGTGCACATGGACGACGCGACGCGCCGTCTCCTCGTGAGTCTGGCCGCCTCCCTGCCGACCTGCGCCTCCTCTCCGAGACCCTGAGAGCCGGGCGCCGTCGGGGACGGCGGCGCTCAGAGAAGGGGAGGCGCTCAGCCGGCCAGGCGGGCCGGCGCGGC
>CAYMTC010000327.1:380-2669 GCA_964393265.1 uncultured Thermoleophilia bacterium | reverse complement strand
CCGATGGTCGTGCACCATGCTGGCCAGGATGCCTATGAGAAGGAGGATCGCTGTGGTGGCGGTGATGATCAGCACACCGCCGGCGACCCACTGCAGCCAGTCTGGCAGGTGTTCCTGCACGGCGACGAAGGCGAATGCTAGGACAAAGGCGGCCAGAAGCAGCGCAAAGGCGAGGCGGTTGGCGACGTCCTGGAGGCCGCGTAGGAGCTCTTCGTAGTGCTCGGGGCGAACCGCGACGCGGAACTCCCCCTCGCTGGCGCGACGCAGGGTGCGAGTGAGCGCTACCGGCAGGTCCTCCAGCAGGCGCCGGTAGCGTCTCAGCGCCTTGCCCAGCTCGCGTGGCCACGTGGCCGGGTCGAACGACTTGACGATGTAACGTTCCGCGAACGGTTTGGCTGATTCCAGCAAGTTGAACTGAGGGTCTATCTGCCGGGCAACGCCCTCAAGGACTCCCATGGTGGTGAGGAGCACGGCGATCTCGCCGGGTATGGCAAGTCGGTGTCGACGGGTCAGCGCGAGCAGTTCCTGCAGCGTCTGCTGGAGGACGTCAGGGCGCGTCTGTCCCTCTCGGTAGAGGCTGAGGATGTGCCGCACGTCGGACTGTAGGGCGGCCACATCGAGCGAAGGCTCGGCAGTGGCTAGTGCGACGAGCGCCTCGGTCGCGTCGACGGGGTCGTCGTCGAGCATGGCGAGCAGCAGCAGGAACACTGCGTCACGGTTGTGTTGAGAGACGGCGGCGACGCGGCCGAAGTCGACGAATCCCACGCGGCCGTCGGGCATCGCGAACAGGTTCCCGGCGTGCGGGTCGGCGTGGTAGAAGCCGAGGTCGAGGATCTGACGGAAGTAGCAGTCGACACCGATGCGCACCATGCGGCGTCGGTCGACAGCACCGGCGTGTTGGCCGGCTAGGTGCGAGCCTGGCACACCATCGACCAGCTCCATGGTGAGCACCCGACTGCTCGTGAGATCCCACACCACCTCAGGGAAGTACACCTGTGAGTCGTCGGCGAAGGCGTCGCGGAACCGTGCCAGGTTACGGGCCTCCTGCAAGTAGTCGAGCTCTCCGCGCAGCACGCGGACTATGTCGTCGGCGATGGCTCCGATGCTCTGGCTGCGGCCCCACTCTGTGCGTTGCTCGATGAAGTGGGCCTGGGTGAGCAGGATGTCCAGATCGGTCTCCATCACCTCGGTGACGCCGGGCCTCTGGACTTTGACCGCTACCTCGCGGCCGTCGTGGAGGACCGCACGGTAGACCTGGCCGATGGACGCTGCGGCGATGGGCTGCGTGTCAAAGGAGGCGTACAGCTCATCGACCGGCGCGCCCAACTCCTCTTGCACGACGGGCGCCATCTGCCGCCACGGCAGCGTCGACACCTCGTCCTGCAGCTTCGCGAGCTCGGCGGCCAGTGCGGGGTCGATGAGGTCACGGCGCGTGGAGAGGATCTGGCCGAGCTTCACGAACGCCGGGCCAAGGCGCTCTAGAGCTCGACGTATCCGTATCTCGCGTGGCACATGCTTCTGCGCGTGGCGCCCCAGGTGCGCCGCACCGGTCTCCTGGGCTTCGGGTGCGGCGAGGCTCTCTGCAGGCACCGCCTCGCCGGCCTCGGGGGTCGCCTCGGCGACCGGCGCGCTCTGGTCGTGGCCCTCGACGGCGGAGCGGAGTGCATCGTCCTCTTCCACAGGGCCGGGAGCATGCTGTTCCAGCTCGCTGCCACGGAGCAAGCTGAACACGCGCTCCTCCCAGAGCACCTGGGCTATCTCGCGGTAGCGATGCCAGCGACGGCCGCGGCGTGGGCCCAGCAGGCCAGTCACTTGCCACCATCCTCAGGCTGCGTGTCCGCGGCGTCGGGTGGTCCGGCGTGGTCCGCAGCCGTTGTGCTAGGACTTGCGTCGACGACGGGGCCCTCGTCCTCCGGCGCGAGCGGGAGCTCCGCCTCCGCGCTGATGGAGGGGGCGTGCGGCGGCGCGCCTACGGGGACCGGAGCGGGCAACGGCTCGTCGGGGGAAGACTCGGGCCCGCGGCCGCGCTTGCCGCGGGGCAGCGTGGCAGTCTGAACGACCACGCCGACGACGAACAGCGCTCCGAAGATGATGGCCAGCACCAGGTCGCTGCTGAGGACACGATCGCCGATGGCCTGGGTGATGCCCGCTGCGCCGGAGAGGGACGTGAACACGACCAGTGCGGGCGTGAACAGCAGCCAGGCGGCGACGCCTCCAAGGACACCGACTGATCCGAAGACCGCCCACGCTGCCGCGGTGCCTGGGTCGGTCCATGTGGCCAGGAGGGCG
>CAYMTC010000327.1:0-370 GCA_964393265.1 uncultured Thermoleophilia bacterium | reverse complement strand
TGCCGCCGGTGGCCAGGGCGCCGATGACCCAGCCGAGAGCGAAGCCCATGACGCCGACGTAGAGCCAGAAGAGCCGGCGGCCCATGAGCAGGACGAGGATGCCCAAGATGAGGCTCAGGATGAATGCCAACGTGGAGTCGTCCACGGAGTGCCTCCCGTCTGGTCCTTCTGCGTCGGTACGTGTGCAGTATCGACTGCGGGCGCCGCTGGCTCAAGCGGAAGGTGTGGATGACCGGCGCCGCCGCGCTCGGAGGACAGCCCGGCCCCGCGGCCGGAGGGTGCACAGGGGGCGCGGGGCCGGGCTCTACCCGTCGCCGCTGGTGGGGCCGCGGCGACGGGTCCCCCCCCGGGGGGGACCGGTGTCAGCATG
>CAYMTC010000326.1:0-2675 GCA_964393265.1 uncultured Thermoleophilia bacterium | reverse complement strand
ATAGTCACGAGCGCCGGCGGGTCCTCACTGCCAGGCGATCTCGATCGTGTAGTCGCTGCCGGCGGCGCCGGTGAGCACCATGATCACCGTGCCCTGGCGAAGCTGGGCAGCCACCTCGATGCGGTCATCCTTGTGCACAGCATCCCAGCCAGGCCAGCTGATCCCCTCCCATGAATCGGGGATGCTGGCTCCGACCTCCAGCTCGATATCCTCGGCAGCATCACTGCGGACGGTGACGACGAAGGGATGGGACCCCTCATCCTGCGATGCCTCATCCGCAGAAGTAGCACTGCTCGCGTCCTCATCGGTGACTTCAGGCGCGGGCACGTCGCACCGGAAGAGGTCGCTGTCGTCGACGTCCAGCACGCCGTGCTTCTGCACACCGGGCACCAGGACAGTGGCCTCGTTGAGCTCGTCGTTCGGCTCGTTCTGGTCGGTGGCAGCCGCACCGCAACCGACCGACGCCACTACGACCAGCACCAGAAGCGCCAGCACCACGAGCGCCAGTGCTGAGTGATCCAGCAGCACACTGGGCAGTCGACCCATCTTGATCCCCATAGGAGCCCCCTTCTCCCGCGCATCTGCCTTGGGAGTGTATGACACTCATCGTCCTTCTGGACGGGTGACGAGGCCCACAGCCGTCACCCTCCACGCTCTGCAGCGGCAACCAACGCATCTGACCCGCATCGACTTGAGGCCTTGCGGGGTATCATGCGGGCAGCATCGTGAGCGACCGCCTCGCGCAGGGGGCAGGCGTGCAGGAAGACGACGAGCAGGTCGAACGCGCCCACCATCCACCTCACAGCCACGAGCACGACGCCCGCTACCGAGCGCTGATCGAGTCGCTCGCTGAGCACGTGCCTCATCAAGATGTCCAGGCCAGTGCGACCCACGCGGATCCGGCTGACGACGCCACCCAGGCGGCGCGACAGACAGCGGAAGACCTCGAGCGCTTCTTCAGCGCCGCCCTCGACCTCTTCTGTATCGCCGACACCGACGGCCACTTCCGCAGGCTCAACCCAGCGTGGGAGAGCGCATTGGGTCACCCTCTGGTTGAACTTGAGAGTTCCTCCTTTCTCGACTTCGTCCACGTCGACGACCGTGCCGCCACCGTCGAGGCGTTGGCTCGCCTCCGCCACCAAGAAGAGGTGCTCAGCTTCACGAACCGCTACCGCCACAAGGACGGGTCCTATCGCTGGATCGAGTGGCGCGCTCTGCCCTTCCGGGGCCTCGTCTTCGCAGCGGCACGGGACATCACCGAACGCCGCCGCACCGAGACGGCGCTGCGCGAACGCGTCAAGGAGCTCACCTGCCTGCTGGAGCTCTCGCACATCCTCGATACCCGCGACCTGAAGATCCCCGACCTGCTCCGCTCCGCAGTGGCCATCCTGCCGCCGGCTCTGCAGCACAGCGATGCGGCCGTGGCGCGCATCGAGCTCGACGGCGCGGAGTACACGGCGCCTCAGTCCGCACCGACGCCCGTGACGATGAGCGCCCCACTTGTCGTGCAGGGACAGACCAGCGGCGCGATAGAGGTCGGCTATCGCGAGTGGCCCCTCTCCCCCGCGCACAAGGCGGCCGGTCGCGAGGAGCCGTTCCTCGACGAGGAGCGCGCGCTCCTGGAGTCGGTGGCGGAGCGGATCGGCCACACAGTCGAGCGACTGCGACTGGCACAGGCACAGCGCGAGGCCGAGAAGGATCTCGTGGAGAGCGAGAGCCGCTACCGCGCGTTGGTGGAACACTCGAGCAGCGGCGTGGTGGTCTATGAGCCCACGCCCGACGGCCAGGACTTCATCATCCGTGAGTTCAACCGTGCCGCTGAGGACATTGAACAGGTGCCACGCCAAGACGTCATCGGCAAGCGCGTCACCGAGGCGTTCCCCGGGGCCGAGAGCTTCGGCATCCTCGACGTGTTCCGCCGAGTCCACCAGACCGGCCGCTCCGAGAAGCATCCGGTCGCGCTCTATGAAGACGATCGGCTCACAAGTTGGCGCGACAACTACGTCTACCAGCTGCCCACCGGTGAGATCGTCGCTACGTATCAGAACGTGACGGACCAGGTGGCCACTGCACGGGCGCTCAGCGACGCAAAGGACCTGTTGGACCGCACGCAGGCGATCAGCAAGGCGGGCGGCTGGGAGTACGACGTCGCCAGCCGCACCATGGCCTTCACCGACGAGGTGTACCGCATCTACGGGGTGGACCCCGACAGCTTCGACCCCAACGACATCGATCGGGACGTGGCTTTCTACGCCCCGGCCGATGCGCCCATGGTCCACGAGGCGTTTCGACGGGCCGTTGAAGACGGTGAGGACTATGACATCGAGGCCCGTTTCATCCGCGCCGATGGACAGACCATATGGGTACGTACCGTCGGCGTCCCGCAGCTTGAGAACGGTCGCGTGGTACGCGTCACCGGCAACATCCTCGACATCACCGACCGCAAGGTGGCAGAAGAGGCACTGCGGGCCAGCGAGGAGCGTGCCCGACTCATGGCCGACCTCGTCGAGAACTCCGACCAGCCCATCGGCATCGGCTATTCCGACGGCCGCATGGGCCGCTGCAACCCTGCCTTCTGCCAACTCACCGGCTACACGGAGGAGGAGCTGCGCGGCATGGACTGGACGACTAGATCGGAAGAGCACACGTCTGAACTCCAGTCACGAGATTCCATC
>CAYMTC010000325.1:0-2677 GCA_964393265.1 uncultured Thermoleophilia bacterium | reverse complement strand
CATGAACCCGTTCATGTCGTGCGGCGCCCGTCTGCCCGTCTACGCCCTCTTCGGCGCCGCGTTCTTCGGCGCCGCCGCCGGCGCGGTCACCTTCTCGCTCTACACAGTCGGCATACTCTTGGCCATCCTCACCGGCCTGCTCCTCAAGCGCACGCTGTTCCGCGGCGAGGCGAGCTACTTCGTCATGGAACTGCCGCCCTACCACGCTCCACGGGCAGGCGCTACGCTCAAGCACTCCTGGCGACGCACCATGGTCTTCGTCACCCGCGCCAAGTACATCGTGCCGATAGTCGCCGTGCTGGCCATCCTCAACTCCGTGGGCACCGACGGCAGCTTCGGCAATCAGGACACGTCGCAGTCGGTGCTCGCCAGCATCGGCCGCACCGTCACACCAGTGTTCCACCCTATGGGGATCACCCAGGACAACTGGCCGGCGACGGTAGGCATCTTCACCGGCATCCTTGCCAAGGAGACCGTCGTCGGCACCCTCAACTCCCTGTACACACAGCAAGAGAGCGCCGGCGGGGAGTCGGCAGACGCCGGCGCTGGCGAGGCGGCTGCCTTCAGCTTCTGGGGCAGCATAGCCGATGCGTTCCGCAGTATCCCCGACAACCTGGCGGCTGCCCCGTCTAGTCTCATAGACCCGTTCGGCGTCGGGTTCGTCGGCCAGTCCGAGGGCGCGGTGGCGGAAGAGGTGGGCGCCAGCACCAGCGTCTATGCAGGTCTACGCTCTGGCTTTGCCGACGGACCGCCGCAGGCGTACGCCTACCTGCTGTTCATCCTTCTCTACCTGCCCTGCGTAGCCACCTTCGGCGCCATGACCAAGGAGATGGGCTTAGGCTACACGATGCTCTCGGTGACCTACCTCTGCGGCATAGCTTGGTCGGTGGCCACCCTCTTCTATCAGATCACCGTGGCTCACGACCCGGTCTGGATGGTCGTGGCAGCAGGCCTGGTCATGCTCATGGCGCTCGTGTTCTGGCTCATTGGACGCCGCACCGGGCACAGGGTCCCGGGACGCATCGGCTTGGCTGAGGAGTCCGCGTGCTGCCGCAGCTAGGAAGCATCAGGCGACGGGAGGAAGGCGAGGTGCACGATGTTCAGTGACCTGCTGCGCGCGCTCGCCGACGACCGTGCGCGCACTGTGACCGAGCTGGCTGACCACCTTGGTGCCGACACGGGAATGGTGCGACTAGCGCTAGAACACTGTCGGCACCAGGGCTACCTTGAGCGCCTCGGCGCCGGCGCAGACGGCGCCGGCTGCGGCGCCTGCAAGAGGCGGACGCTGTGCGCCGCCTGCGGCATGGCTAGGCCGACGGCAGATGACGATCGTCCACCGGCCGGGCCCACCTGGTGGCGACTCACCGAGAAGGGACTCCGCGCCGTACGTACAGCCCGGCAAGCATCCGGCAGAGAGCGGATGTCTGCGTCGGCCACAGGCTGACGCGCCCGCCGACCCGACCGGCTGCCCGCTTGCTGACGCGCGCGCGTCGCGCCTACAGCACCCCCGTGAGCACCAGCACCGCCACGACAATGCCAAGCACTATACGGTAGTAGCCGAACACCGCCAGCGTGTGCTTGTTGAGGTAGCCCACCATCCACTTCACCGCCACTGCGGCAGAGACGAACGCCACCGCCACACCGACGAGAGGCGCCACCACTCCAAGCGTCTGGACCATGGCGGCGCCGTCTTTCACCGCTGAGTAGACGGTGGCGCTCGTGAGCGTCACGAGGCCCAGCAGGAAGCTGAACTCCACGGCGGCGTGCGTGCTGAGGCCGACGAGGCGGCCACCCAGGATAGTGGCCAGGCTACGGCTGACCCCGGGCCACATGGCCACGCACTGCAGTAACCCGATGACCACAGCTCGTCCTGCACTGAGCCCTTCCACCGGAGTGCCCTCTGTGGAGACGCGGCCATGCCGCTTGTCGGCATGTGCAACGAAGAGGATGACTATGCCGCCCACGATCCAGGCACCGATGATGGGCCAGATCGCGAACAGGTAGTCCTTGATGTACTTCTCTCCGAGCAGGCCCAACACGACCGCCGGGATGAACGACGCTACCAGCACGAAAGCCAGCCTGCGTCCCTCTGGGTCGCGGCCGGCCAGCCCCTTGAGCATGCTCCACACCCGCCCCGCATAGAGCACCAGCACTGCCAAGATGGCTCCGAACTGGATGGAGATGGCGTACGCGTCGGCGGCCGTCTTCTCCTGCGCGGTACTGCCGATGCCCAAAGCGTCCTCGACCACCAGCAGATGCCCCGTGGAGCTCACCGGCAGGTACTCGGTCACGCCTTCCACCACACCCAGGATGACGCCGTCCAGCAGCGACAGGCGCGAGGAAGCTCCGTGGGACGCCTGCTGTGCGGCCGCCGCCCCGCTTGCCGATCCCTGCGCCTTCGCGACCTGTGGCGCGCCCAGCATGGCCCACAGCGTGAGCAGCAGGCACGCCGCGACACATACCGCGAGGCGCACCGCCCCGCTCGCGCACGCCAGCCTGCCGCGCGTGGCAGAGCATACTGGCTGCTTCATGGGGCGAGACGACATGCGCGCACCCTACCGGAACGAGCGGGCCAGTTCACCCTCCACCGAGCCCCGCGGCGCGCCACGGGCACGGACCCGCCGCGTGCCGTCAGGAGCCTTGAGCACGGGGGCAATACGTGTGCGGCAGCGCGGCG
>CAYMTC010000324.1:0-2678 GCA_964393265.1 uncultured Thermoleophilia bacterium | reverse complement strand
CACGAGGTGTGCTCTCTGATGCTCCCCGTCACGCTGGCGGACCGGGTCGTCGTGCAGAGGGGATCCACCGGCGTCACGGTGGACTGTGAGGTGGCGCCCGGTGAGGACAACCTGACGGTACGGGCCGTCCGTGCGCTGGAGACGGCCGTAAGGCGACCTCTGCCGGTGCACATCACCGTCCACAAGCGCATACCCCACGGTGCGGGTCTTGGCGGCGGCAGCTCAGATGCAGCGGCCACGCTGCGTGCCGTGCAGCGACTGTACGATCTGCACATGTCCGAGCGGGACCTGTACCGATCGGCTGCCGCTGTCGGCGCCGACGTTCCGTTCTTCCTATGGCCCGGCGCACAGGTGGCCATGGGGCGCGGTACCGTGCTGCGGGCGGTCACACTGCCCGGACCGCTCCACTTGGTGCTGGCGGTCCCCGATCTGGAGCTGCCTACGGTCCAGGTCTACGGCTGGCGCGATGCCGATGTCTCGGTGACGGTGAGCGAGTTCGCTGCGCGGGCTGCCGCTCTGCGGCACGACCTCGCTGGGCTGCGGCGTGCCACGGACGTGTCGGGGCTGGTGCAGAACGACCTCGAGGTGCACGTCGTGGCACGTCACCAGGAGGTCGGCGTCGTGAGGCAAGATCTGATCGACTTGGGGGCGGTCGCTGCTGCCATGAGCGGCAGCGGCAGCAGCGTGTTCGGGCTGTTCGAGGAAGCCGAGGCTGCCGATAGTGCTGCCGCGCGGCTGCGAGGCACGCCGGGCCTGCGCGTCTTCTGCGTCAGCGACCTGCAGCTGCAGGAGCCGGGAGGCCACTCAGCGGCGGCCGCGCCTGGCCGATAGGGGCTTGCGCCGGGCCTGGCCGACGCGGAGTGGCGTCGGGTCTGGCCGACGCGCAGTCCCGCTGCCGTGTCCAGCGTCTCCTCGGAGCGTCGGCCAAGGTGTTCGACCGTAGAGGCGCTGCGATGCGCTTGTTGAAGCGCCAGGATGGTGTCGTCAAGGCGCCGCGACGCGATGCTATACTCCGCGACGCCCCCGCTGGGGCGTGGCCAAGTGGCAAGGCAACGGGTTTTGGTCCCGTGACCGGAGGTTCGAATCCTCCCGCCCCAGCCACCTCACACGGACCTCACGCAGGGCTCTACACGCATTCTCCGGTGACCGTCTGCTCATGGGCCGGTGGTATACTGCGCCGATTCTGTCACCACCCCCCATCGAGGTGACGCATGAGCGCCACGTCCTCCTCCGCCTCACGTCCACTCGCCGTCGTGATCCTGGCTGCCGGCTTGGGCACGCGCATGAAGTCCGACGTGCCCAAGGTACTGCACGAGGTCTGCGGCCGGCCGCTCCTGGCCTACGTCTTGGACGCCGCTCACGACCTGGCGCCCGACCGCATCGTCGTGGTGACCGGCGTCGATCACGATGCGGTCGCCGCGCTCCTTCCGGTCGGCTGCGAGCGCGCCGTCCAACGGGAGCGCCGCGGTAGCGGGGATGCCGTGCGCGCGGGTATGGAGTGTCTGGCCGACTTCTCGGGCGACGTCGTCGTGCTCATGGGTGACGCCCCGCTGGTCAGCGGGGGGGCGCTGCGCGAGCTCCTCGACTGTCACTCGTGGCGCGCGGCGGCTGCGACGCTGACCACGGTCGATCTGGACGATCCGGGTCGGTATGGCCGCATCGTCCGTGACGCCGCCGGCGACGTCGCGTGCATCGTCGAGGCACGCGACGCTACGCCCGAGCAGCTCTCGCTGCGGGAGATCAACGTCGGCTTCTACGTGTTCCAAGTTGACGATCTGCGACGGCTGCTACCGCGTCTGCGGCCAGACAACGTCCAGGGTGAGCTCTACCTCACGGATGTCATCGCGCTGTTGCTTGAAGAGGGTCGCTCGGTCGCGGCCTGTCGTCTCAAAGACCCGGAAGAGGCGTCGGCGGTCAACTCGCGGGTCGAGCTGGCCGCGGTCACGGGGGTCATGCGGCGACGCATCCTGGAGCGGCTCATGCTGGCCGGCGTGACGGTCGTGGACCCCGGCAGCACCTACGTCGACTTCGGCGTCGAGGTGGGTCGCGACACAGTGCTGCATCCCTACACTCACCTCGTCGGCCACACGCAGGTGGGTGCCGCCTGCCAGATAGGGCCAGGTGCCTATCTGGAGGATGCCTTCGTCGGCGACCGCGCCAGGGTGCTGTCCTCCTACCTTTGCCAGTGTGTCGTTTCGTCCCGCTGCAGCGTGGGCCCCTTCGCGTCCATACGTCCCAACACCGTGCTGGCAGAGGGCGCTGCGGCAGGCACGTTCGTCGAGATCAAGAACAGCCGGGTGGGTCAGGACAGTCGCGTGCCTCACCTCAGCTACGTGGGCGACGCGCTTGTGGGCAACGACACGAACATCGGGGCGGGTACCATCACTGCCAACTTCGACGGCGTCGACAAGCACCCCACCACCATCGGCAACGGGGTGCGCACGGGGAGCCATACCACCTTCGTCGCGCCGGTGGTCGTGGGCGACGGCGCCTACACGGCGGCTGGGTCGGTCATCACCGACGACGTGCCGCCGGAGGCGCTCGGTATCGCTCGTAGCAGGCAGACGAACATCGAGGGGTACGCCGGCAGGCGGGAGTCGCGCTGCGACGCGGAGCACGACACGGACTGAACAGATCGGAAGAGCACACGTCTGAACTCCAGTCACCGCTCATTATCT
>CAYMTC010000323.1:0-2679 GCA_964393265.1 uncultured Thermoleophilia bacterium | reverse complement strand
AGCCATCGTCGTCGCCCGCTCCCCACCAGCGGTCGGCAGAACGGTCGCGCGCACCTCCCGCGCCGAACACCGTGGGTCGCCGGCGGCCGCCGATGACGAGGCTCTCGACGAGGTCCGCGGGGATCTCCGTGAGGAAGCGCGAGGGCAAGTTGTCCATGCTGCCGCCCCACAGGGTGCGCGCCCGAGCGTGGATGAGGTACAGCCGGTCCATAGCCCGCGTGATGCCCACGTACGCCAGCCGCCGCTCCTCCTCGACGTTCTGCTCGTCAAGGGAGCGCTGGTGAGGAAAGACGCCCTCTTCCATGCCCACCAGGAAGACCACGGGGAACTCGAGGCCCTTGGCATTGTGCAGCGTCATGAGCGTGATCTGTTCCCCGGCCTCGATGTAGCTGTCTTGATCCGTGTAGAGAGAGACCTCCTGCAGGAAGCCCTCCAGTGTGGGGTCCTGCGCGCGGCGGTCGTACTCGGCAGCCACTCCCACGAGCTCTTCGAGGTTCTCCAGACGACCTTCTGCCTCGAGGGTGTCTTGCGCTTGTAGTCCCGGCAGGTAACCCGATTCCTCGAGCACTGCTTGGACGGTCTGCGCCACGCCGGCCTGCTGAGCACTGGACTGGAAGCCGCGCACAAGAGCCACGAACGTCGCCAGACCCTTGGCCGCGGCGGCAGAGACACCCGGCACGTCGTCCACAGTCTGCAACACCTGCCACAAGGGCTCTCCCCTACTGGAGGCCTCGTCCAGCAGCCGCTGCAGCGTGGTGCTGCCGATGCCGCGGCGCGGCACGTTGATGATGCGCAGCAGCCGCTGCTCGTCGTTGGGGTTGACGATAACGTTGAGGTAGGCAAGGGCATCTTTGATCTCGGCACGCTCGTAGAACCGCTGACCGCCCACGACCTGGTAGCTGATGGCGTAGCGCCCGAACTGTTCCTCGAGCACACGGCTCTGTGCGTTGGTCCGGTAGAGGACCGCGACCTCGTGAGCCCCGTACGGCCGCGCGCCCTGCTCGCCAGCCAAGAGGCGCTGGATCTCGCTGGCTACGAACTGCGCCTCCGCGTGCTCGTCGGCTACCTCGACGATGGTGGCCGGCACACCTTCGCCACGGCCGGTCCAGAGGTTCTTGCCCTTGCGTCGCCGGTTGTGCTTGACGACGGCGTTGGCCACGTCCAGCAGCGCCTGTGTGGAGCGGTAGTTCTGCTCCAGCCGGATGACCTTGGCCTGCGGGTAGTCGCGCTCGAACTCGAGGATGTTGCGGATATCGGCGCCTCGCCAGGAGTAGATGCTCTGGTCGTCGTCGCCCACCACGGCGATGTTGCCATCTGCTCCGGCCAGCAGATGCGCGAGACGGTACTGGGCATGGTTGGTGTCTTGGTACTCGTCGATGAGGATGTAGCGGAAGGTGCGCTGATAGTGGGCGAGCCGCTGAGGAAAGCGCTCGAGCAAGAACACCGCGTTCATAAGGAGATCGTCGAAGTCCATGGCGTTCATCTGGCCCAGCTTCTTCTGGTAGAGCTGGTACACGTCGGCGGCGGTCTGAGCCAGCAGGCCGGAGACCTCCGCGCGGTAGTCTGCCGGGTCTAGCAACCTGTTCTTGGCGTCGCTGATGAGGCGCGCGACCGACTCCGGTGCATAGCGTTTGGGGTCTGACCCCAGCTCCTCGAGACACCGCTTGATGAGACGACGGCTGTCGTCGCTGTCGTGGATGGTGTAGTTGGGGCGGTACCCCAGACGCTCCGCTTCGCGCCTGAGCAGTCGCGCGCACATGCTGTGGAACGTACTGATCCACATGGTACGAGCCACTGGCCCCACCAGCGCCTCGATGCGCGCCTTCATCTCGCCGGCAGCCTTGTTGGTGAAGGTGATGGCGAGGATCTCGTTCGGACCCACCCCTAGTTCACGGATGAGCCACGCGACGCGGTGAGTGAGCACCCGCGTCTTGCCCGAGCCGGCGCCGGCCAGGATGAGCAGCGGCCCTTGAGGGTGCGTCACAGCCTCGAGCTGGCGGTCGTTGAGCCCCTTGAGCAGAGCTGACGATGAACCGCCCGGCACGCTACACACCGGCTACGTTGAGCAGCAGGCTGAGACCGAACGCCACGCCACCCGCCACCACGAGCTTGAGCACGGACACCACGACGCGGCCGCGTGACACACGGCCGAGGAACACCCCCAGCAGAACGAGTTCCGCGGCCGCCACGGCCCAAGCGGCGTAGAAGGACGCATGGACACCCCACACCGGTCCCAACAGCAACGGCACACACATGAGCAGACCGCCGATGGCTGAGGCGAAGCCGGCCACCACCGAGATGGCCACTGCCGCGTACCGCGCGGCTGCACCGATGTCGGTGGAGCCGAGTCGCGAGAGCGTGGACTCCTCGAGCTCACGCAGCTCTCGCGCCCGCTCTGCCTGCTCTGAGAGGTACGACCCGTAGTAGCCCGAGACGCCGAGGCTGATGGAAGCTGCTGCCACGACGCCTACCAGAGAGCGAGGCTCCCTGACGCCGCCGAAGTACGCACCGGTGACGATGCCCATGGACGTGAGAACGCCGTCGAAGGCGTTCATGGGGAAGTAGCGTCTTGCGATCTCGCCCACCTCGGCGATGCGGTGGTAGTGGCGGATACGCTCGACCCAGGCGCCTACGAGATCGGAAGAGCACACGTCTGAACTCCAGTCACCGCTCATTATC
>CAYMTC010000322.1:2328-2705 GCA_964393265.1 uncultured Thermoleophilia bacterium | reverse complement strand
TTGGCACACACCTTGCTGCTGAACGCGGCAAAGCCGGTCTGCGCTATCTCGGGTGTGTCGCGGATGGCGCCCCAGGCTACCAGGCCGGCCAGCCCCTTCACCATGGCGCTGTGCGTAGCTAGCTCGCCCCACATAGCGGGAGTGGCGTCGCAGGCGTCCACTACCAGCACGTCGCCTGGCTGACAGACGTCGATGGCCTCCACGGGCTTTGCCCAGTCGCCAGCATACGTGCGTACCGTGACAGCGGGGCCACAGAGGTGCGTGCCCGGTGCCAAGGGCCGTATGCCCGGCAGACTTGGCTGCCGGTGCCAGGCATCGCTGATGTTGGCTGTGGACACCTGTTCGAGGATGGTGCGGATGTCTGACTCGCGGGCGCG
>CAYMTC010000322.1:0-2318 GCA_964393265.1 uncultured Thermoleophilia bacterium | reverse complement strand
GTTGATCCCGCCTGCGACGGAGACAGGGAGAGACACTGCCGCCGCCACAGCGCGCAGTGTCTCGAACGGAGCCTCTCCGCGCATCTGCTGGTCTATCGCCGTGTGGATGCCGATGTAGTCGGCGCCAAGCTCCTGTGCGCGCCGCGCACGCGCCACGGGGTCGGCGACCTCGACCATGTCCACGATGAGGCGGCAGCCGTAGTTGCGCGCCGCCTCGGCGCACTCCTTCAGGGTGGAGTCGCTGGCGGCACCCAGCACGCCCACCACGGCGGCTCCGGCCTTGGCGGCGTACTCGACCTCCACCCGGCCAGCGTCCATGGTCTTCATGTCGGCGACGATGGTGCGGTCTGGGAAGGCCGCCTTGAGCTCGCGGACTGCGGCCAGACCCTCGCTCTTGATGAGCGGCGTTCCGGCTTCGATCCAGTCGACGCCTCCGGCTACGGCCTCCCGGGCCACGGCGACGGCGCGCGGCAGATCGACGAAGTCCAGGGCTACCTGGAGCACGGGTCGGCCATTGAGTGAGTCGTTGGTGGTGGCCATCTGGTTCACCTCACTGAGACTGCGGGACGGCTCACACGCCGACGATCTGCACGACGATGCGTCGTGACCGTGGCCGGGCGTCGAAGTCGCAGAACACGATCTCCTGCCAGCGACCCAGGATCATCTTGCTGTCTGAGAAGGGGACCACCAGCGACGGCCCCAACAAGCCCGCACGGACGTGCGAGTGGCCGTTGCCGTCGCCGAGGTTGTCGTTGTGCTGGTAGTGCTTGCTGGGAGACGCCAACATGTCGAACAGTCCCTGGAAGTCGTGCACCGCTCCGGGCTCGAACTCCAGTGTGGTCACAGCCCCCGTGGCGCCAGGCGCGAACACCGTGAGGATGCCGGCCGCCAGCCCGCTGTGATGGAGCTGCTCGGCCACCTGCGGCGTGATACGCGCGATGTGGCCGTTGCCTGGCGTCTCGAGCTCGATGTGGCCCGTGACGACCCGGGCTACGCCCTCTCTTGTGCGCTGCTCGTGGTCGTGCTCTGTCATCGCGGTGTCCACTGTACTCCACCTTCTTCCTGGGTGCGTGCTCGTGCGGCCTCGGCGGGCGCACCCGGCACCGACTCTCCTGCGAGGTCTACGTTGTCTATGAGGCGGACGCTGCCGAGCTTGGCTGCGAGGATGATCAGGGCGTTCTTGTGCGTGCGGGCGAGCGGGGCGAACGTGTCACGGTCCACCACGGCCACGTAGTCGACCGTGAGTCGCGGCTCCCGTGACACCAGCTTGCGCACGGCGTCCACCACCGCGGCGGACTCGACGCCACCCGGACCTGCCTCTGCTGCCAGCCTGCGGCCGGCCTGGAGCGCCGCGTGCAGCAGAGGGGCCACCCGGCGCTCCTCGGCGGACAGGCGGCTGTTGCGGGAGCTCAGTGCCAGCCCGTCTGCCTCACGAACGGTAGGGACGCCGACGATGTGGACGGCCATGGAGAGGTCGCGCGCGACGCGCCGGATGACGGCCAGCTGTTGAGCGTCCTTCTCGCCGAAGTAGGCTCTGTCGGGCGACACGATGTCGAGGAGCTTGGTCACCACCGTCGCCACGCCGGCGAAGTGGCCGGACCGGCTGGCTCCCTCGAAACCGGTGGTAAGCGGTCCTTCGACGGACACTGTCGTGGCGAAGCCGGCGGGATACATCTCCTGGACAGCGGGCACGAAGACGGCGGCAGTGCCTTCGCCCTCGAGCGACTCGAGGTCACGTCGTTCGTCGCGCGGGTAGCTCGCAAGGTCGCGCCCAGAGTCGAACTGGGTGGGGTTGACGAAGATCGAGGCGACCACTGCCGCGCACTCCTGTCGCGCGCTGCGGACGAGCGCGAGATGGCCTTCATGCAGCGCGCCCATGGTGGGTACGAACCCAAGTGGGCGCGGCAGGCGACGACAGACTTCACGCAGGGCTCCGATCTCGCGCGCCACGACCATGCGCTCAGCGGCAGTCCAAGTGCTCATCGGACCGCCTCACCGGACGCGCCGTCACCGCTTGACGCCGGACCGCGCCCACGCGGTGCGCCATCGGGCTTGGACTGGGATGCGACGAGTATGGCGCGCAGCGCTCTGACTGCTTCGTCATCGAGTCGCGGCGCGGCCAGACGCAGAGCCTCCAGCGACAGGTCGCGGTACACGCGTGCGGCGACTGGGTCGCCATGGTCCAGGAGGGCGAGGTGCGATCGCAGGGTCCCTACGTCACCACGTGCGACAGGCCCCGTGAGGGCCCGTGCCGCTCCGTCACGGAAGACGAGATCGGAAGAGCGTCGTGTAGGGAAAGAGTGTAGGATAGGGTGGGG
>CAYMTC010000321.1:0-2724 GCA_964393265.1 uncultured Thermoleophilia bacterium | reverse complement strand
CTAGTCATCGGAGGCCGTCAGCACGCCCGCCATGGCTGGTAGGATACGAACGCGCAGCCGTCTTCAGTCAGTCGCTGCCGTGGGGCACGTCTCCCGGTCGCCCCGCCAGGCCAGGTCACACCATGCCCCTCATCACGTTCGACAGCGTAGAGAAGTCCTTCGGCGCGCAGCGTCTGTTCGCCGGCGTGTCGTTCGCCCTGGACGCCACCGACCACGCCGTCCTCGTAGGCCCCAACGGCAGCGGTAAGACCACTCTGCTGCGCCTCATCGCCGGCGCGGAGTCCCCCGATAGCGGCAGTATCGCGCGAGCACGCGGTCGGCGGATCTGGCTCCACGAACAGACTCCCGAGCTCACCACCGACCGCCCGGTGCGCGACTACCTCAGCGAGGCCTTTGGAGAGATCATCGCCCTAGAGCGAGAGCTGCGCCGGATGGAGGAGCGGCTCTCGGGCTTGCGGGAGGACAGTCCAGAGCTGCGCGACACCATGCGCGCCTACCAACAGATCCAGCGGAGCTTCGAGACCCAAGGCGGTTACCATGAGCGCGCCTCTCTCGATGACGTCCTGGCCGGACTGGGACTGCCGGCGACACTGCTCGACCGCGACCTGCTGACACTGTCGGGAGGAGAGCTCACGCGTGTCACCTTGGCTCGCGCCCTCCTGGCAGACGCCCACCTGCTCTTGCTCGACGAGCCCACGAACCACCTGGACATAGACTCGGTCGAGTGGTTGGAGGACTTCCTGGCTACCTACCCCAGCGCCTTCGTCCTCGTGACCCACGACCGTCGTCTTCTGGAACGCGTGGGCACCCGCGTGTTGGCGGTCGAGAACGACCACGTAGAGACACTCTCGGCCGACTTCGCCACCTACATGCGCGAGCGAGAAGCCGCGGTCGATCTGCTGGCCAGACGCTACGAGCAGGACCTGGAGAAGATCGCCCAGCTCCAGCGCCTCTACGATCGGTTCCACGCCAAGAAGGACAAGGCGAAGCAAGCCAAAGCCAAGCTCACGCAAATGGAGCGCATCAAGCGTGACCTGCAGCCGCCTCCGCGGCAGGGCAGACGATTCCACCTGGGCCTGCCGCAGCCGTCCCCTTCGTCACGCGTCGTCCTCGAGGCCCGCGCCAGCCAGCTTGCCGTGGGCGGCCCGGGGCAGGACGATCCCCAAGCAGCCACGACGCCAGTGCGTCAGCCGCCGCATGACGGCCACGCACCCACTGTCCTGCTGCGTGGCCTGGACTTCGTGCTCGAACGCGGCGAGAAGGTCGCTCTGGTCGGTCCCAACGGCAGTGGCAAGACCACATTGATGGAGAGCATCGTCGGGGTGAGAGCACTGACCACGGGCGCCGCGCACCTGGGCCACAATGTACGGGCGGCGTACTTCTCCCAGCAGGGCCGCGAGCTGACGGCCGACGCGACCGTCCTCGAGTCAGTACTCCCACTCGTAGGACATGAGGAGCAGTCAGCTCGCACCTTGCTGGGCAGGTTCCTCTTCTCGGGCGACGACGTCTTCAAGAGAGTGGCCAGCCTCTCGGGCGGCGAGCGCAGCCGTCTGCGCCTGCTCACACTGCTCATCGGCAACGCCAACTTCCTGCTCCTGGACGAGCCTACGAACCACTTGGACATGGACTCCGTGGACGCGCTTGGCGCTGCCCTGCGCGAGTACAGCGGAACGCTCCTGCTGATAACTCACGACCGCCACCTCATGGACACGGTCGCCGAGAGGGTCCTGGAGATACACGGCGGGCGACTGCTGGCGCATCTGTCGCCCGAACGGTACTGGGAGGCTCGCTCGCTCCGCGCTGCCGAGAGTGCCGCCCGGCAGGCAGCAGATCCGACGCAGGCGGAGGTCGGCCGCCGCCAGGACACAGACGACACCGCGCATCGCAGCACGGGCGACGGTCGCCGTCTCGCGTCGGCGGAGGACGCTCGGCGCCACCGCGCCCGTATCCGCGGTCTCGAGGCCGAGATCCTCAAGCTGGAGAAACGGCTCGGGGAAATCGACGCCGACCTCGGCGACCCAGAGACATACGCCGACGCAGCGACTGCCCGGGCGCTGCTGGGCGAGCGCGCCGAAGCGGACACTCGGCTGCGCCGACTGTACGCAGAGTGGGAGGCGGCGGTCGAGGAGACCGCCTGACGGCGGCGGCTGTACGTGAGTCCGAAGGCGGACCCCACGCCAGATGGCGCGCCTCGCACCAGAGCACACCGTGCGCGCAGCCATGGCCCGCGCGCCGAGACGCTGATCCCCTCCCCCGCCGCCATCGACGGCCTGCAGGCTCGTGTCCTGAGCTGGTATGCAGACAACCGCCGTGACCTCCCCTGGCGCCACACACGCGATCCCTACGCCATCCTCGTGGCCGAGGTCATGCTGCAGCAGACGCAAGTAGAGCGCGTCATCCCCAAGTACCTCGCCTTCCTGAAGGAGTTCCCCGACCTGCAAGCGTTGGCCACCGCCCAGCTTGCAGACGTCCTGCGTCTGTGGTCCGGCTTGGGATACAACAACCGTGCCGTCCGTCTGCAGCGGTGCGCCCTTCAGGTGGTCGCCCAGCATGGCGCGACGTTGCCCGACCACCTCGGCCACCTCGAAGCGTTGCCCGGTATAGGTCCCTACACCGCGCGCGCGGTCCTCGTCTTCGCCCACAACGCCGACCTGGCCGCCGTAGATGCCAACGTGAGGAGATCGGAAGAGCGTCGTGTAGGGAAAGAGTGTAGGATAGGGTGTA
>CAYMTC010000320.1:0-2731 GCA_964393265.1 uncultured Thermoleophilia bacterium | reverse complement strand
ACCCTATCCTACACTCTTTCCCTACACGACGCTCTTCCGATCTCTGGCGGTGGTCGAGGCCGGTCGCGTCGTGGCTCTCGGCTCGCCCCAGGAGCTCATCGCGGCACACGGAGGTGGCGTGCGTGTCGTGTTCACGTGTCCGGACTGCGACCTGTCCTGGCTTGAGAGCACGCCTCACGTGGAGCGCGTTTTGCGGCACGGAGCCCGGGTCGAGGTCGAAGGGGATGGGCCTGTACTAGCACTGGTCGCTCACGGGCTGGTGGAGCACGGGATCAGCCCGGACGACCTCCACCTGGAACAGCCGACGCTTGAGGATGCCTACCTTCACCTGACCGGGCACGCCATGGCGGAGTGATCTGGCGATGCGTGCAGCGTGGCGTACACGTGACAGGCCGCTGCCGGGCCGCATGCTCGGCAAGCTGACGTGGGTGGAGATCAAGCTGCTCACGCGCGAGCCGCTCACGCTCATCTTCTCGTTCGTCCTCCCCCTCCTGATACTGGTGGTGCTCGGCGGCATCTTCCAGAACACCGACGTGACGCACGAGCTGATCAAGGACCGTGGGACTATCGACTGGTACGTCCCGGCCTACATGGCGCTGGTGGCTGCTTCGATAGGCTTGATCTCCCTGCCGGTGCACCTGGCTAGCTATAGGGAGCACGGGGTGCTGCGCCGATTCCGTGCCTCGGGCGTCTCAGAGTGGACGATCTTCGGGGCCCAGCTGCTGGTCAGTCTGGGTATCGCAGTCATCGGCTCAGGACTGTTGCTTGTGCTGGGAGTCGTGGTGTACGGAGCCGGGATGCCCCTGCATCCAGCGGAGTTCGCACTAGCGTTCGTGGTGAGTGTCGCGATGTTCGCCGCCGTGGGGGTGCTGCTGGCGGCGGTGATCCCGTCGGCGCGAGCCGTGCAGGGCCTAGGTCTCATCCTGTGGTTCGTGATGATGTTCGTGTCGGGGACCGGTGGTCCGCTCGACCTGCTTCCTGAGTGGCTGCTCCGCCTGGGCCAAGCGCTGCCGCTCTACCACGTCGTCATGGCGTTCGAGCATCCGTGGAACGGCGGCGGCAGTAGCCCCACGGAACTGGCGGTGGTCGCGGCCGGATGTGTGGTGTGCGCAGTGCTGGCGGCGCGTCTCTTCCGCTGGGAGTGACGGGCTCGGCGACCACGCCTGGCGGGCCGTCAGCAGGGCTCCTCGGTGGCCTGGCGCGCCGTGCCCCGATCGCCGCCCGGCGCGCCGCCCGCTAGCCGGTGCAGCCGCTCGGGATCGGCCGTGGGCTCAAGACAGCTGGCGCCCACGCACACGTAGGCCAGCGGCGGACCGCTCACCGAGAACCCTTGGCGCACAAGGCGCTCCAGGTCCGTCTCAGGGTCCAAGACCTGCACCGTGCGTAGCGGGGCAGCGACGGTGAGGGCGGCGCGATGAAGCGCGACCGTGGTCTCCAGCCCAGGACGGCCCACGACAGCGATGTGCACCTCTGGCTCCACGAGGCGCGAAAGCGCGGCTGCGAACGGGGCTGCCATGATGCCCTCGCGCTCTGCCAGCGGCCGTAGAGCCCTGAGCAAACGCGTCGCCCGCGCTCTGTATCGCGCCTCGCCCGAGTAGGTGCCGAGCCGCAGCCACACGTCGGCCATGACCGCGCTCTCTTCGAAGGCTACGGTGGGTACGGCCAGGAGGCCCGCCGCGTCGACGCCACGCAGACGGTCGAAGAGCGCGCCTCCGGGGGCCGACAGATGCTCGTCGACCCACTCGGCGAGGACCTCTGCTCGAGCGAGGTAGAGGTGCTGACCCGACACCTCGTAGGCGTCGAGCAGCGCCGCTGCCATCGCCGACTGGTCGCCGAGGATGCCGTCGATCGGGGCGACGTCGAGCCGGGCTCCATCGGCGTCGCTCTCGGCAAGCGAGCAGAAGTGTGCCATCCCGTGGCGGCCGTGAGCGGCGCTCCACAGTGCGTCCAAGATGCTCAGGGCGCGGACGCCGAGCTCCGGGCGGTCGAGGTGCACGGCCGCGCTCAGAAGGGCACGTGCGGCCGAGGCGTTCCAGTCCACGTACACCGTTGGATCGACGAAGGGAGCGTCGCCCGACGCCCTCCGGCCCTGGAGGTCGAGGGCGTAGTAGTGCTCGTCAGCATCCTGGCTGCCGGCGTACGCGCCCGCCTCCGGCAGCCACAGCGTGCGGTCCATGTAGCGAAGGACCCCGCTGGCGACGTCTCGATAGTGAGATGGCTGCGGGTCTTCATCGTCTGTCCTGACGAAGGCCGCGGCGTGCAAGTACACGCGGGCCAGATCGGCGTTGTCTCCCAGCATCTTCTCGTAGTGGGGAGTGGACCAATCGCGACGTGTCGCGTAGCGGAAGAAGCCGTCCTCTACCCTGTCGTGAAGCTCGCCGCCTGCCATGGCCTCCAACGTCTTCACGACCACATCGGTGATGCGGGCATCACGCGAGGCCGTAGACCGAGCTATGAGGAACTCAAGCAGTCGAGGCATCGGGAACTTGGGCTCACTGCCGAAGCCGCCGCCGACGGGGTCAAAGGCGGTAAGTGCCTGGGCCTCCGCGTCCGCGATCGCCGACTGAGCCCAGCGGCGGTCCTCACGCTCCGCAGGGGCGGACCTTGCGCCGACGGCGCGGCCGCCGACAGCCTCCTGTCCAGCCGTACCGCCGCGGTCGGCGAGAGCCGCCTCGCTTTCGGCGGCTCCCAGCGTCGCCTCTGCCCCCGGCTGTGGCATGTCGGCGTGGCC
>CAYMTC010000319.1:0-2744 GCA_964393265.1 uncultured Thermoleophilia bacterium | reverse complement strand
TGACTGGAGTTCAGACGTGTGCTCTTCCGATCTCTGCTTCTCGAATGCGCGCAGATCGTCCATCCAGCCGCGGAAGATGCGCTCGGTGACCTCGACCTGCACCTCGAACGTGTCCTGCCCATCGTGTCGATCGAGCACGATGAGGTAGTGCGGCTCGACCCCTTCGATGGCCAGCAGGACCTCCTCGATGGTCGATGGGAAGACGTTGACCCCGCTGATGATGAACATGTCGTCGGTGCGGCCGCGGAACGTACCCAGACGTGCGCTGGTGCGGCCGCAGTCGCATGGCTCGGTGGTGATGCTGCAGAGGTCCCTGGTGCGGTACCGAAGCACGGGCAGCGCCTGCTTGGTGAGAGTGGTGAAGACGAGCTCCCCGATGCTGCCCTCGGGCACCGGCTGCCCTGTCTCGGGGTCGAGGCACTCCACGAGGAAGTGGTCTTCGTTGACGTGCATGCCGCAGCGGTGCTCGCACTCGCCCGCGACCCCTGGACCTATCACCTCGGTGAGGCCGTAGTTGTCGGTCGCAGTGAGAGGGAGCCGCGCCTCGATCTCGCGGCGCATCTGGGCGCTGCACGCCTCGGCTCCGAACAACCCGACGCGCAGCTTGAGAGACGCCGGGTCGACGCCGGCCTTCTGCACGCTCTCGCCGATGTACAGTGCGTACGAGGGCGTCGCCACCAGGACCGTGGTGCCAAAGTCCTGCATGAACTGGATCTGCCGCGCGGTGTTGCCGGCGGAGTGTGGCAGCACCGTGGCCCCGCAGCGCTCTAGGCCGTAGTGAAGACCGAGACCGCCAGTGAACATACCGTAGCCGAAGCTCACCTGGGCCACGTCACCACGGAGCACGCCGGCAGCCGTACAGATACGTGCCACCAACTCTGCCCACGTGTCCACATCCTGCTGCGTGTAAGCCCCTACGACAGGCTTGCCCGTGGTGCCAGACGACGAGTGGACACGCACGACGTCCTCGCGCGGCACCGCGAGCATGCCGTACGGGTACTGGTCGCGAAAGTCGTCCTTGGTCGTGAAGGGCAGAAGCCGCACGTCATCGATGGAGGTGACGTGCTCGGGACGTACACCTGCGGCGTCCAGGCGCTCGCGGTAGAACGGCACGTTGCGGTAGGCGTGGGCCACCGTGGCTGCCAATCGCCCACCCTGCAAGACCGCGAGCGCAGCACGATCCATGGTCTCGTGTCGCACGTCCCAGATGGTCATCGCTATCTCCTTCGCCGCGTCGCCACGATGATAGCTGGCACCCCTCCGCGCGGCGACCCGGCCGACAAGGCGGCGGCCTCGCCCACGCCGCCGCGACTCGGCAGACAAGGGCGGCGACCCGGCCGACAGCGCGGCGGCCTGTCCAGCCGTCTTGGGCCGGCCGCCGCACCACACACACTCTCAGGCGGCGCACAGGGACGACTCAGGAGACTCCTAGCGACCCCGTGCATCATGAGGACGATCCCAGCTTCGTGAAGATGCGGTCGCCGATGATGGCAGCGGCCCCGTGCATCATGAGGACGATCCACGAAAGGAGACGGCATGCGTGACATGCGCTGGTTCGAGGGGCTCAGCCCAAACCAGGATTGGATGGAGTGGACCATGATCATGGGGGCCATCGCCCTCGTGGTCATCGCGGTGGCGCTGCTGGCGCTGGCCGTGAGGGTGTGGCTCGACGCACGTACCGGCGCACCGACCGCGACAGCCGAGACCTCCGTGAACGAGGGCGAGACGGCGACCCTGGACGCGCCGACGCCTCCGGCTCCGCAAGGCTCACCGCGAGCGACTCTCGACCGGCGCTACGCAGCGGGCGAGATCGACCGTGAGGAGTACCTGCGCCGCCGGAAGGACCTCGACAAGACGTAGCACGTGCCGCCCCGCGGCGCCCAGATCCAATGCATCACTCCCGCACCATCGCCTGACGGTGGGTATTCTCTACGCTGATAGGGAATACTCACCGTGATGGACGCGATGACTGACACACAGCAAGACTCTTGCCAGGGGCTCGTCTGCGACGATCATCTGCTCGACACACGGAGCGAAGATGCCGAGGCCGCGGTGACAGCCGACGGTTCACGCGTGGAGGAAGGCCAGCAGTCGGTGTCGGCGGACCTTCCTATCACCGGCATGACCTGCGCCGGCTGCGTCGCACGTAACGAGCGTGCTCTCCGTCAGCTGGAGGGTGTAGCAAGCGCTGACATCAACTTCGCGAGCGAACGGGCACACGTCACCTACGACCCGCGCCGCGTGGGCTTCGACGACCTGGTCGCCGCCGTACGCGGCGGCGGCTACGACGTCGCCACGCAGACGGTCACCTTGCCCATCGTGGGCATGACCTGCGCCAGCTGCGTGGCCAGAGTGGAGAAGGCCCTCCGGGCAGTGCCCGGGGTGGTGAGCGCGTCCGTCAATCTGGCCACGGAGACAGCCACGGTCGAATACGTTCCGACGCACGTCGACCGCGCCGCTCTAGTAGCCACCGTCCGTGACGCCGGCTACGAGGTAGCCGAGGACCACGGCCAGGACGACGACGCGGAAGACGTCGTCGACGCCGAGCAGGCCGCTCGCGACCGAGCGTATCGCACGCTGAGACGCAAGGTCGTCGTGGGCGCGGTCCTCGGCGCCGTCGTGTTCCTCGGCAGCATGCACGAGTGGTTCCCGTTCGTGCCGATGTGGTTGCACGACCCCTTCGTGCTGTGGGCGCTCGCCACACCGGTGCAGTTCTGGGTGGGCTGGCAGTTCTACGTCGGCGC
>CAYMTC010000318.1:0-2744 GCA_964393265.1 uncultured Thermoleophilia bacterium | reverse complement strand
CTGAAGCGCAGGTCGTGGGCGGGGTCGGCCAGCACGCCCTGGTGGTGCAGGATGCGTAGCATGGCGTCGGCGATCTTGGCCTCGCTGCCGTTCGCGACGACCTCGACCCCGCCGGGAGAGGTATCACGGCTCACCACCAGCTCGTGCGGGCGCAGGAACTTGATGTCCATGTTCTCGCGGAAACCCACCCGCGGCCGACTCCCGTCGGCGGACTCACCGTCGGCCTGCGACCCGTCAGCTGCGCGAGACTCAAGGATGGTGAACTTGTACGGTCCGGTGGGCGTGAGCTGCACGTAGTTCAACGAGAGCTCGCGGAACAGATCGCCACGGTCGGCCGGCATCTCCTCCAAGTCCAGGCCTGTGATGGGCGAGATGACCTGGGTGGCCTCCTCTGTGCTGAGCCCCAACACGCGACGGGTGAAGTCCACGAGGTACGCCGCATACTCGGTGTCGGTGAGCGCCTTGCGGTCGTACACAGAGTCGCCCTGGTAGACAGCCGCTCCGTCGCCCATGGACTGGTCGGTGTGTACGTAGCCATACTCCCTGAGGAACGGCGACGTGGAGTCCACGCCCACCTGTTCGCCGTTGTGCATGAGCAGCACGTTGTAGGCCTTGAAGGGATGCGCGCCCGCGGGATTGCCGCGCCCCTCGGCATCTATGGCCGGTGAGTTGGTGGGGTAGCGGTGGTGCATCCCCCAGACGTGGGCATGAAGGGCAGGCGTGACGCGCACGCCGCCTGTGAAGGGCACCTCTACCCCGCCGCGCCCGGCGGCGCCGGGATAGTCGCTCCAGAAGCGCTCGAAGTCGATGTACTGAGGGATGGCGTGCGTCCAGCCGCTGAGCTTGACCGCCGCCAGGTCTTGGCCAAGTGAGACGACGTGGCCGCCGCGCTTGTCGGCGTACTTGCGCCCACCCGGTCCCCAGTGGACCGGCTGGGCGGCGCCGTCGAGCCCCGTCGGCTCGTCTCCGTGCGTGCGGTAGTAGCGGGAGTCGAGGATGTGCGCCAGGACGGTGAAGTACTCCTGGCGCACATCCTCCACGAACGCCGCCGCGCGGCCGGCCGCGACCGTCGGGTCCTGCAGCGCCGCCGCCAGCTCTGTGACAGACAGGTCGCCATACGTGGTCCGCGCCTGCAGCCAGTGCGGACTGGCGAGCAGCGCGCGGCCGTAGCGCGCCAGTACCTCCGGCCGCAACTCAACGAAGAAGAGGTAGAAGTCGCCGGGGTCCTCGCGCAGGCCGGCGGCCCGCCACCCCCGCTCGCCGCGACACTGCTCACGCAGCGGCAAACGCATATCGTGGAGCCGCTGCTCCACAGTGTCGCGTGCCATGTCTTGGCCGTCGGCCGCCAAGAACCGGCAGCCGTCGAAGTGCTCGAGCATGACCCGCATGGTCTGCTCTCTATCCGGCCCGATCGTGTTGATCACCACACAGGTGGCCTCAGCCACCGCCGCCGGAGCGAACCCCGCCCAGCTCAAGCCGCCGCCGCGGTTGTTGCCCCCGTTGTAGCTGACCGCGGCGGCCTCCCAGATAGCGTCCACCGTGACAGGCTCACTGACCGCCAGTGACCCGACGCGGCAGGAGTCGTGCTCCGGCACCGGCGCAGCACCCTTAGCCTTCACTTGAGGTTGAGAGTCTCCCTGTGGCGCGGGCATGACGAGCAGGTCGGTGCGGCCGCGCAGCAGTCGGATGTCGTCGATGAACAGGTCCGGCCGAACGAGCATGCCCTCCTCGTCGAGCGCGCCACTCTCGCGGTTGAGCGCGTCGATGAGCACCGCGAACTTGACCAGGTCGACCACCGCCCAGTTGCGGAATCGCCGACGCATGAGGTCACGGTCGTTCTGGACGGTGAGCTCCTGCTTGGTAGTGATCCCTCCTCGCGGGCAGTCCAGGTAGCAGTTGCCGCACTGGTTGCAGCCGAAGGCGACGGCCTTGCCGATGCTGCCCTCTACCAGCGCGTCGGCGCCGGCCAGGATCACCTTGAGCATGTCGAGCTCGCCGCGCAGGCCGCCCGAAGCGAGCAGTCTGGTCCCTCCGGCCGCGCCGAACGGCACGCCGTTGCCGTCGCGCAGCGGCCGCAGCTCGCCCGAGTCATCAAGGTCGACCTTCTCTGCCATAAGCGCGTGGTGGGTGTGCAGGATAGTCCGGAAGATGTCTGGCCAGCCCACGTGGCTGGAGTCGGCGTGGTAGTTGCCCGACCCGCCAGTACCGGCATCGATGAGCAGGTAATCGACCACGAAGTTGCTCCACATGCCGGCAGCCACGTACTTGGTGTAGTTGGACCCGGTGATCTTGATGCCGCAGTGGTCGTGATGCAGCAGCCAGAGCCACACCTCGGCAGGCATGTCCTCGATGGAGTAGATGTCGTGCTTGGGGTCGGGGCTGAGAGCGTCGGTACCCACGGGGATGTTGCGCGCCCTGCTCACGGTCGCCGTGACCTTGGCGCCGCTGAGTCGTCCTCCCTTGCCCGGCTTGGCGCCCTGGTTGATCTTGATCTCCACATCACGCACGCGTCGCAGGTCACGAGACGTGATGCCGAAGTGGCCGCTGGCCGCCTGCAGGCTCTCCCAGCGCCAGTCGGCATCGCTGCCCGGCCGTATGGGCCCACCCTCGCCAGAAGAGGTCATGGTGATGCCCGCGCTGCCCTCGACGCGAGCCACGAGGAAGTCCTCGCTGGCGGCCCCCAGCGACGTAGATCGGAAGAGCGTCGTGGAGGGAAAGAGTGTAGGATAGGGTGTGGGTGGCGG
>CAYMTC010000317.1:0-2769 GCA_964393265.1 uncultured Thermoleophilia bacterium | reverse complement strand
GAGATAATGAGCGGTGACTGGAGTTCAGACGTGTGCTCTTCCGATCTCAGTCCCTACCCGCGCCCTACCAGTTCCTTAGCCTTCTCGACCGCCAGGGCCGCATTGGCGCCGTAGCCATCGGCACCCAGCTCGTCAACGAAGCTCTGGGTGACCGGAGCACCGCCTGCCATCACCTTGACACTGTCCCGCAGGCCGGCCTCCTTGAGGGCGGCGATGGCCTGGCCCATACGCGGGAGGGTGGTGGTCAAGAGCGCGCTCATGCCAAGGATCTGGGCGTCGTGCTCCTTGACCGCCGCGACGAACTGTGAGGCGGTGATGCCGGTGCCCAGGTTGATCACGTTGAAGCCGGCGCCTTCCAGCATCATGGCCACGAGGTTCTTACCGATGTCGTGCAGGTCGCCCTCCACGGTGCCGATGACCACTGTGCCCATGCCAGTGCCTTCACCTTCAGCGAGAAGCGGCCTGAGGACGTCGAGCGCCGCCTGCATAGTGCGAGCGGACAGCAGCACCTCGGGGATGAAGCACTCCCCGGAGCGCATGCGCGCCCCGACGACGTCCATCGCCGGCAGCAGGCCGCCGTCCAGGATCTCGCGCGGCGTGCTGCCTGCGGCCAGCTGGGCGGTCGTCAAAGCGGCGGCGACGTCGCCGTTCCCGTCGATGACCGCCGTCTTGATCTGATCGAGCATGTCTGCCATGGGTCCTCCGCTGCTGTCCGCTTCCGTGAGGCCACCTCGTCGCGCGACGTATCAGGATGAACGTCCTCACGCCCGGAGGCGGCCCCCAAGAGTCAGTGGCCCTCAACTGTGAGTAAGGATACCCTGCGCAAGGGATGCGGTGCGCCCTTGGAGCCCGAGGGGCCCGCCGCCAGCGGCTCATCCAGTCTGCGTCCAGCCTCGCCGTGACAAGAAGTACGCGTCGCCGCCTTGTGCTGGCTGCGACGCCCTGTGCATCGGGACGCCCGCCCGGGATGCAGACCTTGCGCGCGCGCGCTAGGCTTCGCTGCGCACGCCGCCGGACGATGACGGGACGGCCTGCGGCCCGGCACACGTCGAACGGGCACCCGTGAGTCGCCGTCGTCAAGGTCCCACGGGGGTCCCACGCGGCCACGTATGGCTCAAGCACGCGAAGGAGCGTCTCCATGAAGATAGTCGCCGATGCCCGCAAGATCCGCGACAACGCGGCCGCGGTGGTCGGTCTGTGCGCCAAGCATGGCATCGAGGTGGCCGCTGTCACCAAGTGCGTCTGTGGCGAGCCCGAGATTGTACGAGCCATCGTCGCCGGCGGCGTCAAGACCATCGCTGAGTCACGCCTCGACAACGTTCGACGCCTTCGCGATGCCGGTATAGACGTGGACATCCTCATGCTGCGGTTGCCCGCCCTCAGCGAGACGGACGACGTGGTAGCGCTCACCCAGTGCAGCCTCAACTCCGAGCCAGAGGTGCTTCGTTCGCTGTCACGCGCAGCGGTGGCCCAGGGGCGCGCGCACCAAGTGCTGGTCTTCATCGAGTCGGGCGATCGCCGAGAGGGAGTCATGCCCGAGGACGCAGCGGGGCTCTGCCGTCTCGTCTCCGAGCTTCCTGGTCTGGAGCTCGCAGGTGTGGCCACGAGCCTCAACTGCCTCTGCGGAGTGATGCCCAACGTTGAGAACCAGGCCGCTTTCGCGGCCACCGTCGAGGGTATCGAGCGCGAGCTGGGCGTCCAGTTCCGCGTGGTCTCGGCCGGCCACACCGCCAATCTGCGCTTCGTCGTGGCCGATCAGGTGCCCGGCCGGTTCACTCAGCTGCGTGTCGGCGAGGGCATCCTCTTTGGCACCGACGTCACCACCAGGACCCCGCTGCCAATACCGCATCAGGACACGTTCAAGGTCTATGCCGAGGTCATCGAGATCAAGGACAAGCCCTCGGCTCCTGACGGTGAGGTAGGGCCCGACGCCTTCATGCGCGTGCACGAGTGGCCCGACCTAGGCATCCGCCGTCGGGCCATACTCGCCATCGGCGAGATCGATGTCAGCGTGGAGTATCTGAAGCCCACGCAGCCTGGGACCACCATCGTGGGCGCCAGCTCGGACCACATGGTGGTCGACGTCACCGACGCGGAACGGCCCGTGCATGTCGGCGACGAGCTGGAGTTCGACACTGAGTACACGGCTATCGCCGTCGGCTGGTCGAGCCGCTGCGCCACCCGCCAGGTGATCCCCGCCGAGTGACGCAGCGCCTCGACTGTCACATCACTGGTCGCGATCGCCGGCGTCTTCGCTAGCGATCGCTTCCTCCATCCGCTTCTCGTCGCGCTCGGGCAGGATGTGGCGCAGGAACTGCCTTGTGCGCTCGTGACGCGGGTGGAAGAACAGCGTCTCGGGCTTCTCGTCCTCGAGGAACACGCCCGCGTCCATGAAGATGACGCGGTTGGCCACGTCGCGGGCAAAGCCCATCTCGTGCGTCACGACGATCATGGTCATGCCCTCGGTCGCCAGGTCCTTCATCACCGCCAGCACGTCGCCTATGAGCTCCGGGTCCAGCGCGCTGGTGGGCTCGTCGAAGAGCATGAGGTCGGGCTCCATGGCCAGCGCGCGAGCAATGGCCACCCGCTGCTTCTGCCCGCCCGATATCTGGCTGGGGAAGTAGTCCTTGTGGCTGAGCAGGCCGACCTTCTCGAGCAGGGCCTGGGCGGTCGCGACAGCGGCGTCCTTCTTGGCGTTCTTCACCAGCAAGGGTGCCTCGATGATGTTCTCGGTGACCGACTTGTGCGGGAAGAGATTGAACTCCTGGA
>CAYMTC010000316.1:1371-2795 GCA_964393265.1 uncultured Thermoleophilia bacterium | reverse complement strand
ACCCTATCCTACACTCTTTCCCTACACGACGCTCTTCCGATCTGAAGGCGGCGAACCCACCCTCGTCTACCCGATCCTGGTTGGGGCGGCAGCGCACGCCAGAGACCGCGGCCTCACGTTCGGTCTGGTGACGGACTCCTTCTGGGCGATCGCAGAGGAGGACGCACGTGCATGGCTTGAGCCGCTGGCGGAGCTTGGCATAAGAGACGTCTCCTTCTCCACGTACCCCTTCTTCGGCGCCAGCCCAGACGCGCCCGTTCCCGAGTCAGGTGGACGCAGGCAGTCCACCGTCCCCGCGTCCGCCTCCGGCTCTGCGGTCGGCCAGCAGCCGGCTGAACACGCCGACGTCGCCTTGCTCGAGAACGCCATCCGCGCGGCGCAGTCGCTGGGCCTGCCCATCGTCACTCTGGAAGTCGGCGCCAAAGCTGGCCTCTCGCACCTTGGCGTCGCCTGTGGTGAGCCCGACCCGATCATGTACAAGGGACGAGCGGCCGTGGAGCTGGCGCCCGCCGCGGCGCGGCGCCCTGCAGAGGAGTTGACGACATGCCCATACGAAGCCCTGGCTGCGCCTGAGCGAGTCCACGTGGGCGCCGATGGTGAGGTCCAGGTCTGCCAGGGCATCAGCGCGGGCAATGCCTGGCGAAGTAGCCTGCGAGCGGTGATCGACGACTACCGGCCGCGTGAGATGCCGGTCATACGGGAGCTGCTTGACGGCGGCCCCTGGGAGCTGGCGCGACGCACTGGCTTGTCGCCTTTTCGCCAGCTCTACGCCGATGAGTGCCACCTCTGCTACGAGCTGCGGGAGCGCCTCCGCAGTCGCTTCCCCCACGTCCTGGTGCCAAAGGCCTGCTATCGGCCCGGCCACCTCGGCGTGGCGCAGGGTGGTGCCGCCGGCGCCGATGCGGCCTCCCGGCCTGACGCACGCCGATGAGCACCGAACCTCAGAGACCAGCAAGTGAGGACCCAGCGGAGAGTCCGGAGAACGGCGCGGACCCACCGCGAGCTGCCGCGGACGCGCGGCTCCAGCCCCCGCGTTACGAGCTGCCGGACTCAGACGACGAGCTGCTCGCCGAGTGCCGCGTGAGCACGTTCCGCGCTGGCGGGCCGGGCGGCCAGCATCAGAACATGACCGACAGCGCCGTTCGCCTCGTCCATAGGCCTACCGGCCTCACGGCCACGTGCCGCAGCGAGCGCAGTCAGTACCAGAACAAACAGACCTGTCTGCGGCGCCTGCGGGCGCGGATCGAGGAGCGGCTACGCCCTGGCCCGCCGCCACGAAGTCCCACGCGCCCATCGGCGGCAGCCAAGCAGACGCGCCTGGAGGAGAAGGCGCGCCGCGCGCGCGTCAAGCGCGACCGTCGACCACCCGGGCTCGACGACTGACTGCCATGAAGCGCGCGGCGCGTCGGGCAGCTCGCCTCCCC
>CAYMTC010000316.1:0-1361 GCA_964393265.1 uncultured Thermoleophilia bacterium | reverse complement strand
CGCATCCGAACTGGGCGGAAAGCATCAGTATTTGTTTTATCCGCCCCGCCTAGGGCGGGGGTCCATCGGGCCGGGGGCACCTTTTCAGGGGCCGCAACACCCCGCCGGCGGCCGCACGGCGACGTCTCTACTCGACTCGGTACATGGTGCGCTGGCGCTGGCCGCTGACGACCTTGATCCAGCCCGCCAGCTCCGCGTCGAGCGCCTCGTCGCCTGTGTCCAGCCGCAGGGGGGCCCCATCCAGGGAGAGCAGCTTCGTCTGAGTGGCAAGCACGCTCACGTTGTCGCGGCCCACCGCGCGGATGACCCGGGGGCTGAACTGCTGGTTACCGCGGCCGAACACGTGGCCCTGACCGCCGATGACGGACACGACGATGTGCGCGCCCGACCCGTCGGCCAACGCCCGCTGGACCTGACTGGCAAGCACCGCCTCGGGCACGTCCAAGGCGACCGGCCGTCGGTCGCGCACCAGATCGACGCCCAGAAGGGTGAAGGGCAGGCCGAGTACCCTCATGATCGCCCTCGTCGTGGTGCCCGCGCCAATGGCATAGAGCACCCCGGGGCGCATGCAGGCTATGACTTCGTTAGCTATGCCGATCATGGCCGCTTCATCGCTGGGCTGACTGCCGGCCTTGGGACTCTGGATGAGCCGTCGCTCGTACGGGACACGCAGGTACCCATAGAGACGCGCGGAGAGGCGGTCTTGGCGCACCCCCTCCTCGTCGATGTCCATGACCTCGGCCTCGCGGATGCGGAGGTGGGCAGAGCCATCGAGGAACAGTGCCGCCAGGTCGCCCGCGTTGGCCGGCGTGTTGCCATACACGGCCGAGTGGATCTTGACCCCGGCGGGGATGCCCACCACGGGCACTGCATCGCCCACGGCGTCATACACATTGCGTGCGGTGCCGTCACCCCCCGCGAACAGGATGAGATCGACCCCGGCGGCCACCATGCGCCGCGCGGCATCCTCGGTGTCCTCCGCCGTAGTCTCCGCGAACCGTACGTCGCCCACTTCTATGGCACCGCGACGTGCCGACGGCTGCAGCACCTGCACGCTCAAGCCGGCCGCGCGGGCCTCGTCTTCGCCCATCTCACCCGGATATGCGAGTACTAGCAGCGGCTCGCGCACTCGTCGTAGTCGGCTGAGGGCCACGGCCGTACGATGCGGACTCTCGCGCCTCGCGCCGAGCGCCAGCGCGCGCAGCACGACATCGCGCCCGTCGCTGCCCTTGAGGCCCACACGGCCACCCACACCAGCTACCGGGTTCACAATGAGGCCGAGCTTCTTCAACGACGCACCTGCCAAGAGGACTAGGGGGACCACCCGGCGGCACTGAGCAGCGACGCGGCGGAGACCCCGG
>CAYMTC010000315.1:0-2820 GCA_964393265.1 uncultured Thermoleophilia bacterium | reverse complement strand
CAAGGCCGGGCAGACGCTGTGCATCCTCGAGGCCATGAAGCTCATGAACGAGCTGGCCGCCGAGGTCGACGGTGTGGTCCGTGCCGTGCGCGCCGAGAATGGGCAGGCGGTGGAGTACGGCCAGGAGCTCTTCCTCATCGAACCGGCATGAGCGTGTTCACCGTACTCCACGGGTGCACCGTCGGCGCGCGCTAGGAGGAGACCAGCGTGGCCCGAACGCCCAGCCGCAAGCGCGCGCGTCGCGACGCCCTCTTCGTGCTGTACCAGCGCGAGGTGCGGGAGGTAGAGATGTCGCGCCTCTTCGACGAGGTGCGTGAGCGCGAGGGCTACGCGCCGGACGTGTTCACCAGGGACCTGGTCGCCGCGGTGCTCGCCGACGTCGCCTCACTCGACGCGACCATCAATCGGCTCAGCACCTCGTGGCCGGTCGAGCGCCTGGCGCCTCTCGAGCGCAGCGTCTTGCGCATGGCACTGGCGGAGCTTCGGCAGGGGGAGACTCCTCCCGAGGTGGTCGTGGACGAGGCGGTGCGGCTCACTCGTACCTACTCCACGGACGAGTCGGCTCGGCTGGTCAACGGTATCCTTGGCGCTGCTCTCAGGGAGCAGCAGGGTCGTGGTGACCAGCCAGCGGGGCATGGCGAGGTAGTGGCATGACGAAGAGCACAGGGGCGGACAGAGACGCCACAGCGCTGGCCCGTGCGCAGGAGATCGTCGAGGAGCTACGCGAGCTCGAGGAACGCCTGCAGGGTTCCACGTCGGCCGAGGTCAGTGTCACCCTCCTGGAGCGGGCGACCGAGCTGGCCGAGGAGGCTGCGCGACTGCTGGAGCAGGTCGGCAGCCCGCGTCCGTGAGCGCATCGACGGCCTCTCCCGCGTACCCCGACGAGCTGCGCTCGGAGGTCGAGGGGTTCTTGGAGAGGCTCGAATTCCGCGCGCCGGCGGCGTCCGCTAAACTCGCCGAGGCCATGCGCTACTCGCTGCTGGCAGGCGGCAAGCGGATACGTCCGGTGCTCACACTGGCTACGGCCGTGAGTCGAGGGCGGCGGCCGCAGGCGGTGCTGCCCACTGCCGCCGCCCTCGAACTCATCCACACGTACTCGCTCATCCATGACGATCTGCCGGCGATCGATGATGACGACCTGCGCCGGGGGCGGCCTACCTGCCACGTGGTCTATGGCGAGGACGTGGCCATCCTCGCCGGTGACGGTCTGTTCGCGGAGGCGTTCGCGCTGGTGGTGGAGCGCCAGGCAGCTCCGCCGGTGACCCTGCTCAGCGTCGTCGGGGAGATCGCTCGGGCGACTGGGCTTCGGGGCATGGTCGGCGGTCAGTACATGGATGTGACGGGGTGCCGGTCGGCCAACATGGACCTCTCCACCATGCATAGGCTCAAGACCGGCAAGCTCATCGAGGCGGCGGTCGTGTGTGGCGCGCTGCTCACTGAGGCCAGCGCCGCGGAGCTCGAGGTCTACAGGGCGTACGCGTCACAACTGGGGCTGCTGTTCCAGATAGTGGACGACATCCTCGACGTCACAGGCGACAGCAGTCTCATCGGTAAGACTCCGGGCAAAGACGCGGAGGCCGAGAAGCTCACGTACGTGTCCACGTACGGCCTCGAAGGCGCCAGGAAGCTCGCTGCTGACGTATACGGGTGTGCCCGCGAGCACCTCGCGACGCTGCCCGGGGCTACGGACGAGCTGGCCACCCTGACCGACTACATCCACGGGCGCCGCAGCTAGGCAGAAGTGCGACGCCGTTCGGCGTTGGCGCCGGTCAGCGGGGTCGGCGGCGCCAAGCGGGCACGGAGTGCGGGCACGGAGTGGCTACCTGGGCCGCGCGCGGAGGCCGCTACAGCGTCGGGCGGTCAGGCGCGGGGGACGGTAGTATACTCGAAGACCATGACCGGACCGCTGACGTTCCTGCCTTCCATCTCCTCGCCCGCCGACCTTCATGATCTCTCCGAGCGAGAGCTTGGCCTGCTCGCCGAGGAGATCCGCACCTTCATGGTCTCGTGCGTCAGCCGCACCGGGGGTCACCTGGCTGCGAGTCTTGGCGTGGTGGAGCTCACGGTCGCCCTGCACAGCATCCTTCACAGCCCACGAGACCGCATCATCTGGGACGTGGGGCACCAGTGCTACGCGCACAAGATCGTCACTGGACGGTGGCAAGACTTCTCCTGCGTGCGCCAGTACGGCGGACTGTCGGGGTTTCCCTCACGGCGTGAGTCCGAGCACGACGTCTGCGGTACCGGGCATGCCTCCACCTCCATCAGCTACGGCCTTGGCTTGGTGGAGGCGGCGCGTCTTGCCGGGGAGAGCGATCGCCGCGTGGTGTGCGTGCTTGGCGACGGGGCGCTCACAGGTGGTGTCGCGTTCGAGGCGCTCAATCAGGCGGGCCAACTGCACACGCCGTTGGTGGTGATCGTCAACGACAACGAGATGTCCATCAAGCCCAACGTGGGCGCCCTGTCGCTCTACCTCAACCGCATCCGCCTCGATCCGACGCTCACGCGGTGGCGGGAAGAGCTTGAGCACAGCCTGGCGCGCATACCCGCTATCGGCGCCAAGGCCTACAGCCTGGGGAAGGACGTCAAGGAGAGTATGAAGGCGCTCCTCGTGCCCGGGATGCTGTTCGAGGAGCTCGGCTTCGCATACATCGGCGTCGTCGATGGCCACGACCTCCATGCGCTGCGCAAGAGCATCGGGCAGGCCATCGAGACTGAGCGTCCCGTGCTGGTGCACATCCGCACGATCAAGGGCAAAGGGTACGAGCCAGCCGAGGAGAGTCCCACCGAGTTCCACGGGACAGCGCCGTTCCACGTGAG
>CAYMTC010000314.1:0-2824 GCA_964393265.1 uncultured Thermoleophilia bacterium | reverse complement strand
CTCGTCGCGGGGCCAGTCTTCGTGATGCACTCGGTCTGTCTCGCCGCCCACCTGGTTCCACTGGGCGGCGAGGCAGACCGACGTCGTGAGGGGTCGTGGGGGACCTCCTCATGCGGGCGTCCATCCACGCGCCACTCGGGCGCATGAGACAGAGGAGGCGGCATGCACGATCTCAGAGCAGCCGATCGCGTCGAGATCACCACTCTCGTAGACAACTACACCGACATCCTGGCTGTCAGTACCGAGACCGTGCAGCGCCATCCCATCATGTCCGAGGGCAACCTGACGGACACGCTGGTGGCCGAGCACGGTCTGTCATGGCTCATCGACATCTTTGCCGGCGAGGAGCGGCATCGGCTCCTCTTCGACTTCGGCTGGAGCCAGGATGCCGTGATCAGGAACCTACGCACCATGTCCGTGTGCGTCGCCGATGTCGAGACCGCCATCCTGAGCCACGGCCACTTCGACCACTTCGGGGGCGTGCATCAGCTCTATGGGTCGGGCCTCTTGAGCCGTGACGTCCCCCTGATCCTCCATCCGGAGGTCTTCAACCAGAGGTACCTCTATGGGTCTGGCGGTCAGGCCTGCATCATGCCGCAGTTGACCCGCTCCTCTCTCGCTGGCCTCGGCGTCGAGGTGGTCGAGACGACGCAGCCCACCCGGATCGCCGCGGGCTACGCTCTGACTACGGGAGAGATCGAGCGAGTCACGGGATTCGAGCCCGGCTTCCCGCCACAGAAGAAGTTCGAGGGTGGCGAGCTCGTGCCCGACACCGTCATGCTCGATGAGCAGGCCCTGGTCCTCAAGGTGCGCGACAAGGGTCTGGTCGTCGTCTCGTCCTGTAGCCATCCCGGGATCATCAATACCGTCCTGCAGGCCAGGAGGCTCACCGGCGAGGACCGGGTGTATGCTGTGGTCGGCGGCTTCCACCTCAGTGGCCCACTGTTCGAACCGCTGATCGAACGCACGATCACCGAGATGAAGACCATCGCCCCGCAGGTCGTCGTTCCAACGCACTGTACGGGCATGCGCGCTATCAACAGGTTCGCCGAAGAGATGCCGCAGGAGTTCATCCTCAATACGGTGGGTGCCAAGCTGCGTCTGTAGCGCTGGAGCAGGTAGTCATCGCGAGGAGTCCTGGATCATGGAACGACTGGTAGTCATCGGCGGAGTGGCGGCGGGTCTCTCGGCGGCCAGCGCCGCGAAGCGGCTCAAGAAGAACGACCTCGACGTGGTGGTGTTCGAGAAGAGCGGGTACGTGTCGTACGGCGCTTGCTCAGAGCCCTACTACGTCTCTGGGCTGGTGCCCGAGCCGGAGGACCTCATCGAAGTCACTCCTCAGGAGTTCGAGGAGAAGCGGTCGGTGCGCATCCGGCGGCTGCACGAGGTCGTCGACGTCGACTATGCAGCCGGCAAGGCCACCGTCACCGACCTTACCAGCGGCACCACGTTCAGCGAGCCGTTCGACTACCTCATGATCTCCACCGGGGCGCGCGGCAGGCCGCTGGGTGTGCCGGGCGAGGAGCTGGCGGGCATCAACACTCTGCGGACGGTCGAGGACGCCGTCGCCGTCCGCGAGTCTGCCCTGCAGGCCGAGCACGTCGTCATCTGCGGCGGCGGCTACATCGGGCTCGAGATGGCCGAGGCCTTCGTCGCCTTGGGCAAGCGGGTGACGATGCTCAAGAAGACCTCGCAGATGCTGCTCAACCTCGACCCCGAGGTCTCTGCGCTGGTCGAGGAAGAGGCCCGGTCAAAGGGTGTCGACATCCGCATCGGCGTCGACGTGCTGTCGTTCCAGGGCTCCCACCGCGTGCAGAAGGTGATCACCAGCGAGGGCGAGCTCGAGGCGCAGGCGGTGCTGGTGGCCAAGGGAGCGGTGCCCAATACCGAGCTCGCCAGTCGTATCGGCGCGCGCATCGGCGACACGGGAGCCATCGCGGTCGACGACAGGCAGCGCACCGATGTGGACCGCGTGTACGCGGGCGGAGACTGTGCTGAGGCGTACCATTTGGTCAGCGGCAAGCCCGCCTACATCCCGTTGGGCACCACCGCTAACAAAGCGGGCCGAGTGGCGGGCGAGAACATCGGCGGCTTGTCCACGCGTGCTCACGGCATCGTGGGCACCGCTGTCTGCAAGGTCTTCGACTTGGAGGTGGCCCGCACGGGGCTGTCGTCGCTGGAGGCTGCGGAGGCGGGTCGCACGGCCAAGGCTGTGACCATCACGCAGAGGTCGCGCTCCAAGCACTATCCCGGCGGTTCGGGCGTCACCGTCCGCCTCATCGTGGAGGATGGCAGCGGACTGCTGCTGGGAGCTCAGATGGTCGGCAAGGAAGGGGCAGCCCTGCGCATCAACGTGCTGGCGGCCGCCCTGCACGCGGGCATGACCGCGGAGGAGGTCTACCGGCTCGACCTGGCGTACGCTCCGCCGTTCGCCCCGGCGTGGGACCCCATCCTGATCGCTGCCAACAAGGCAAGGAAGCTCTAGCCGCTGCGGCGCTGCGGAGCGACCGCTGAGGCAGGTGCCAGTCGCCGCGGCGCCGTCCGGTGATCGCTCAGCGGCGGCGAGTGTCGGCGAGCGGCCTGGGCGACGGGACCTCGCGCACTAGCGCGGCTTGCCATGGGATCTCTGGGCGACGCGACTTGACCTTGCGTAGCGATCGGTCGATGGCGGAGAGGGGGGGATTCGAACCCCCGAGAGACGAAACCGCCCCTAACGGTTTTCGAGACCGCCGCTTTCAGCCAGCTCAGCCACCTCTCCGCGGACCCGGCGGGCGGGCGCGGCCGAACCGCGCCCGGGCGGGCGGAGTAGCAGTATAGCGCAGGC
>CAYMTC010000313.1:2371-2836 GCA_964393265.1 uncultured Thermoleophilia bacterium | reverse complement strand
GTGTGTGCAATGCTACCGCAGGCCCGGACGCGCGGTCATCCGGCCAGCGACCGTTGCTCCACAGCTAGGGGCGTCGCGACGATGTCGGCGAACGCCCGGCTCTGGCGCAGGCGCACTTCACCGCGGTTGTGGAGCTCCAGCAGCGCGAAGAACGTGATCGCGCGCTCCAGCCGACCGCGTGGGGCGACAGCATGGAACGATATGCCTCCGTCCGCACGCAGCAAGCTGCGCAGCCTCCGCAACTCCTCCACCAACGTGACGGCCACGTCTGTGATGTGGCTGGTGTCTGGCGAGGACGGTTCCCGGAGTAGCGGAGCGATAGCCGTGGTCAGGAGATGCGCTGGTAGACGCTGCTCACCCACGTCCCGACTGCAGAGATGTGTGGGCAGCCCGGCCTGTCGTGTGATACGCCCAGCGTGCAACTCCCATCTTCCCCGGAGTGCGTCTGCCGCGCGGCGGAACTGC
>CAYMTC010000313.1:0-2361 GCA_964393265.1 uncultured Thermoleophilia bacterium | reverse complement strand
AGCACGCCGGCGAAAACCTGAAGGACGTGCTGCTCCGACGCGCGGCGGAACTGCGTGTAGCGCACCAGTGCCAGGAGCAGCTCCTCGCCTGCTTCCTCCGGCTGTTCCTCTTCCTCCAACCACGCCGGAAGAGCCAGAAGCAGACGCGACTTCATCTCGAGCAGTGTGGCCACGTGCACCAGGAACAGCGACGTGGTGTCTAGATCGAACTCGCCGCGGTCCGCCAGCGCCACCACGTAGTCGCCGATGAGACGAGAGACGCTGACTTCCCAAAGGTCGATCTCCTCGCGGAGGACCAGGGTGATGAGGAGGTCGAAGGGCCCGCTGAAGACGTCGAGGTCGACGTCGTGCGCCACGCCCTGCGCCAGCGAGGCGTTCACTCCCCGCCTTCCTCCTCGGGCTGACGGATGAAGGACGGGATATCAAGCACTGAGTCGTCGAAGCTGGGAGCGCTTTGGAAGAGCGGCGTCCCCTCTTCCTCCACCTCAGCGGCGGGGCCTGTGTGAACCTGGACGCCCGATGTGGCGTCCTCCCGAAAGCCGGCGGCGATGACCGTGACGGCGATGCTCCCCGACAGACGCTCATCGACAAGCGCGCCGAAGATGATGTTGGCGTCGTCGTCGGCCGCCTCGGCGATCACGCCCGCCGCCTCGTTCACCTCGTAGAGCGACAAATCGCCACCCCCGGTGATGTTCAACAGGATGCCGCGCGCACCCTCGATACTTGTCTCCAGGAGCGGCGAGTTGATGGCCGCGACGGCAGCTTGGACTGCCCGGTCGTCGCCGCTTGCTGCCCCCACCCCCATGAGCGCCGTGCCCGCACGCTGCACGATAGTGCGCACGTCCGCGAAGTCCAGATTGATGAGCCCGGGGATGGTGATGAGGTCTGTGATCCCCTGCACGCCCTGGCGCAGGATGTCGTCCGCGAACTGGAACGCCTCCACGACCGACGTGTTGCGGTCGACCACCTGGAGGAGCCGGTCGTTGGGGATGCTGATGACTGTGTCGGCCGCCTCGCGCAGCAGCGCGATACCGGCCTCGGCTTGGATGCGCCTGGTATGCCCCTCGAAGCTGAACGGTCTGGTCACGATGGCCACCGCCAGCGCGCCGACCTCTCGTGCCACCGTGGCCACCACAGGGGCTCCACCCGTACCGGTGCCCCCGCCCTCCCCGGCCGTGATGAAGACCAGGTCGGCGCCTCGCAGCGCCTGCTTCACCTCGTCTCGCGAGTCCTCCGTGGCCCGCCGGCCCACCTCCGGATCGGCGCCACCTCCCAGCCCGTGGGTGATCTCTTGACCCACGTGGATCTTGACATCGGCGTCGCAGGCAGCAAGCGACTGCACATCGGTGTTGACGGCGATGAACTCGACGCCGCGGATGCCGCTGTCGACCATACGGTTCACGGCATTGGCGCCGGCGCCTCCCACTCCTACCACCTTGATGGTGGTCACGTACGGTTGGTCGCCGCCGACCACGGGTTCATCGTGCACGATGGGCGACGTAGCCAGAGGCGCACCATCTGCGCCCGGCGTTGCCGGCGCCTGTTCGGTGCGCCGGAACAGTTCGTTGAGACCGTCACGCATGCTGGCGCGCTTTTCCATTGAGCACCTCGCGTGCCACAGCCCGGTACGCCTCTGCACCCGGCCCCTTGGAGTCGTACTTGAGGATGGAGCATCCCTGCACAGGCGCCTCCGCGAACCGTATCGTCTTGCGCACGGTCGCCTTGAACACCAGTGGCCCGAAGTTCTCCTTTAGCACCGCTACCGCTTCGTGCGCGTGCACCGTCCGCGTGTCGAACATAGTTGGAAGGATACCCCTAATGCGCACGTCCGGGTTGAGATTCTCGCGGATCATGTCGAGTGTGCGCTCAAGCTGCGCCAGCCCGCGCAGCGACAAGTACTCGCACTGTACCGGCACGATCACGCTCTCGGCCGCGGTCAGCGCGTTGATGGTCAGCAGACCCAGAGACGGCGGTGTGTCGATCAGGATGAAGTCGTACGCCTCTCTGACTGACCGCAGGGCCCTCTGAAGCGCTCTCTCTCGCCCTATCAAGGAGGACAGTGCGAGTTCCGCGCCGGCGAGATCGATACTTGCCGCTGCCACATCGATCTCGCCCTCCCGGATCACCTCTTCTATAGGCACCGAGCTCACCAGCACGTCGTACATGCTGGGGCTCACATTCTCGGGATCGAGCCCCAGACACATAGTCAGATTGGCCTGCGGATCAAGGTCCACGCTCAGTACTCGCAGACCGTGCTCCCGCAGCGCCGCGCCCACATTCAGAGTAGACGTCGTCTTCGCCACGCCGCCCTTCTGGTTGGCGAAGGCGATCACATGCGCCACGTACCCGCGCTCCTTCCTC
>CAYMTC010000312.1:0-2839 GCA_964393265.1 uncultured Thermoleophilia bacterium | reverse complement strand
GGGTAGCCTGATCCGTCGAGGCGCTCATGGTGCTGGAGGATGATCTCGCTCAGGGGGAGCGGCGCGGCGGTGTGGCGCACCATGGCCGACCCCGCTTCCGGGTGCGCGCGCACCAGCGCGAGCTCGGGGCCCGTGAGCCAGCCCGGCCGGGCGAGAACGTCGTTGGGGATGGCTGTCTTTCCCACATCGTGCAGGCTTGCTGCCAGTCGCACCCCGGCTATGTGCTCCTTGGGCAGACCCAGCTCGGTGGCCAGGGACGTCGCGACGATCGCGACGCGGCGGGAGTGTTCAGCCGTGGCCGGATCGTGGGCGTAGGCGATGGCCGCCGCTGCCTCGACCGCCGCGTCGAGCAGTGTGCCGTCTGGCGCGTCGTTGCCCGGTGGCCTGCGGCCCACGATGAAGATGACGCGGCGGTTGTCCCACGTTCCCCACAGCACCGTCGTCTGCAGTCGCAGCAGGGTGCCGTCACGGGCTGCCAGCGGCACGCTATGGTCAGCCGACGGGTCGTCGAGCAGGTCGGCCAGTGCGGCGGCGGCCTCGATGCGCCGCCCGGGCGGATACAGGTCCAGCATGGTCATGTGGTGCCACTCGTCCCGGCGGTAGCCGAGGCGCTTCTCGGCAGCTGCGTTCGCCCACAGCAGTCGGCCGTCGCCGGAGGCCACGATGAGCACGTCGTCGACCGCGTTGACTAGGTCGTGCAAGGGGAGGCGGCGATCGCTGAGCGCTGCCAGTGCGGAGATACGTGACAGCGCGGAGCCCAGTTGACGCCCAAGAAGGGGCAGTAGAAGTTGCTCCTCGCGCGCCCACTCGCGCGGCGCATGACAGAGGGCGGACAGCCCGCCGATGACGTCGTCAGCCGCGACGACGGGGATGAGCGCCAGGGCTTCGAAGGGGGCCAACAAGTCGGCCCCGGCGCCCAGCAGGGCGGCATCTTCGACGAACACCGGCTGCCGCTGCACGAGCGCGTTGTGGTACGGCGGGGCTGAGATGGGCAGGCGGCCCAGCCTGCTTTCTGAGCCCTTGGGGATCCCCTCGCCTGCGCGTAGGACGGCGATGCCGCGGCCGCGCTCCACCTGGTGGTAGGCGGCCGCGGTCACACCGGGGATGCCCAGGACCGCAGCGAGCGCGGCGTTGATCGCCGCGTCGTCATTTTGGGCTTCGGAGGAGCCGGTGATCAGGGTGTCGAGGAGCAGGAGGTGGCGGTCCGCAGTGACACTTGGCGGGCCGTCTCCCGTCCCGTTGGCCGGGGGGTCGAGCTGAGGTGACTGACAGTCCGTCGCGGTTCGCCTCCAAGTATCGTGCGCACGCGCTGTGCGCGAGGGCCTGAGCCGCAAGGGCTGGCCATGAGCCGTATCGGTCGGTGGCTCACGAAGGCGATAGAACCTTCGTCTACGCACGCCGCTATCGGATGGCTCGACTGCGCGATCTGCTGGCACAGAGCTATGCGGCGCATCGGCGATGTGCGTGCAGGCTTGCTGGTGCTGGGCCAACGGGCGCACAAGGCGGCCTGCTCATGTCGCGGTCTGGTACTGTGGTAGGTGACACCGCGGAAGGTCGTGGACCCAGAGCCGGCTAGGCCCGCGGGCGACAGGGGAGGCGAAGTGAAGGTCGTTCCGTTCGACGTCGAGAACTGGATGAACGAGCGCGAGATGTCCGCGCGCTGGAACATCGCCGAGACGTGTGTCGACTCGCTCACGCTCGGCGAACTCCTTGCCTTGAGTGGCGACGCCGAAGCTTCTCTGGCGCGGCTGCGCGCTATGAAGCTTACCTACGGGCACATCGCTGGTGTGCCGCGGCTGCGCGAGCTGCTGGCCCAGAGCTACGCGGACCTCCCTGCCGACCAGGTGCTCACGACCAGCGGCGCCATCAGTGCGAACTTCCTGGCCGAGTACACGCTGGTGGAGCCGGGCCAGTTGGTGGTCTGCGTGGAGCCCACCTACCAGCAGCTCTTCTCGGTGCCCGAGTCGTTCGGCGCCGAGGTCCGTCTGCTTCGGCTGCGGCCAGAGAACGGGTTCCTCCCAGACGTGGATGAGCTGCGCGCGCTTGCCGACGGCCGCGCGCAGCTCATCGTCATCAACAACCCCAACAACCCTACCGGCGCTCTCATCGACCGCGAGAGGCTCGAGGCTGTCGTGGAGGTCGCCCGAGAGTGTGACGCCTACCTCCTGGCCGACGAGGTCTACCGTGGTCTGGAGCACGAGCCTGGTCTGCACACACCGTCGGTCGTGGACCTGTACGAGAAGGGTGTCAGTACGGGCAGCATGTCCAAGCTGTACTCGCTGGCCGGCCTTAGGCTTGGCTGGGTGGCCGGCCCACGTGACGTCATCGCCGACTGCGAGCAGCATCGTCACTACACCACGATCAGCTGCGGGATGCTCGATGAGCAGCTCGCCATCATCGCGCTCGAAGCGCGCGACGAGCTGCTCGCCCGTAACCTTGGCATCCTGCGTGGCAACGCTGCCACTCTCGATGAGTGGGTGTCCGCGGAGCCTCACATCGACTGCGTACGCCCTCAGGCCGGCACCACCGCGTTCCTGCACTACGACTACCAGGTGCCGTCGGTGCGGTTCGCCGACGAGCTGTTCGCGCTCAACGGCACCTTCCTGGTCCCCGGAGGCGCCTTCGGGTGGGAGAACTGGCTGCGCGTGGGCTTCACGCCGGCGCCCGACGTGCTCAAGGCGGGTCTCGCTGGGCTGTCCGCTTACATGCGCACCCTCGAGCGCTAGGAGTGCCAGGAGCGCTAGACCGCAGGGCGAGAAGGAGCGTCCTTAGAGCTCGCGCATGAGGGTGTCTAGGGCGGCGGCTAGCCGCGTAGCGCCCTCCTTGAGCTTGTCCTCGG
>CAYMTC010000311.1:1220-2879 GCA_964393265.1 uncultured Thermoleophilia bacterium | reverse complement strand
GCTCAAGTGCAGGAGCAGGGCAGCCAGCCCGGAGCTCCTGCGCTCACGACGTTCTCTTTCAAGGGCTCGGCCCAGGGTCAGGCGACGGTCGTCTTCCAGCTGCGCCGGGCCGGCGACAACGCGATCGTGAAGACCTATGCAGTCACCGCGGAGGTGATCGCGACGAAGAAGCCGGTCACCGTGCTCGTGAACGCGACGACCGCCGAGAAGGGCACCGTGACGCAGCTCATGACAGGCGACACCCTGAAGGTGAAGGTCAAGGGCAAGCCCAGCACAGGGTATGGCTGGAGCATGCAGGTGAGCCCGGAGGGTGCGCTCGTGCAGCAGGGCGATGCGCAGTTCACCCCGTACGATGACGTCATGGGCTCCCTGGGTGAGATCGTGTACACCTACGCGGTGAAGGGCACCGGCAGCATCGTGCTCGACGGCGCCTATCACGACCAGACCAGTGGCAGCACAGGTCCGGTGCGCCAGCACACCTGGAAATTCCAGAGCGAGGCACAGCACAAGCCGAGCGTCGTGAACGCGCTCGAGAAGAGCGCGGCGTCGCTAGTGCCCCTCCACGTGGGCGACAAGCTGCAGGTCCATCTCCACGGACAGGCCAGCTCTCCCTACAACTGGAGCATCGCCGCGCTGAACGCCGGCGTGCTCAAGCAGGTCGGCAAGGCCTCCTACAAGGCTGTCGACAGCTCGGGGAACGGCATCGTCACCATGACCTTCCAGGCGGTGGGACCGGGTGCCGCGACTCCCATCCTGATGCATACGGCGCCTGGCAAGGCGCCTGAGCAGACGTTCGCGTTCGCTGCTTGGGTGGCCAAGACGGCGCGGCACAAGACGTACCACGCGGTGGCCAAGTCGATGCCACAGAGCGTGCAGCTCAGGTCGGGCGACACACTCGAGGTGAAGCTTCCGGGCAACGCGACCACCGGTTACTCGTGGATCGATGCTTCACCGGACAACGCGGTCATGGTCCAGGACGGTGAGCCTACATTCTCGTCTGACAGCGACGAGGAAGGCGCTCCCGGGTTGTTCACGCTGAAGTGGAACGCGGTGGGGCCTGGCGGCGAGCTCATCATGGCCGAGTACGTGAAGGCCGGAGACGAAGGCGGTGTCCCGGAGGCTGTCTGGGCCGTCTGGGTGACCGTGAAGAAGTAGGATCGACCGTGAGGCAGTGAGGTGAGGTGCGGCGCCGCATGCCGCACCAACTCACGCCCTAGGTCAGGCGTAGCTCTCGGGGCTGTCACGCAAGTGGCAGCCCCGAGAGCGCTTTCGTGAGCTCGCCACTCGCGATCAGAGGGGCCTGTCAGGCAGTCGCGCGTCGCCTGATGCCTGCGGGGTCACAGTGCGCGGCGATATCGCGCCTCTCAGGCAGTCGCGATGCGCGTGACCTCAGCGAGCCACGCTGGTCGCTGTCTGCCCTTCTTGGCTTCATACCAAGAAGGGCAGATGCGCTCCACGGACCAGCCGTCCGCGAGGATCTCGCGCAGCTCCGTCTCGGCGAGGCGCCTGGGGCCGAGAGGCTCTGCGCGGCCGCCCTGATCGCTGAAGCACTGGATGATGAGCTGGCCGCCGAGTGTGCACGCGTCGCGAAGACTGCGGAGGTAGCGTGTACGCGTCTGCCCCCGATACTGGTGCAGGACGCCGAAGTCCAGGACGCAG
>CAYMTC010000311.1:0-1210 GCA_964393265.1 uncultured Thermoleophilia bacterium | reverse complement strand
ACGCAGTCGAACGTGTGGCCGAGCTCAGCGAGTCTGAAGGCGTCGTGGACGAGGAACTCGACGGTGAGTCCTCGACCCTGCGCCTTCTGCTGGGCTCTCTTGATGGCTGTGCTGCACACATCGATCCCAGTCACAGCGAATCCCTGTTCAGCCAAGTACATGGCGTTGTCGCCGGTGCCACAGCCGACGTCCAGGACGGTGGTGCCGCGCAGCCCGCCTTCCTCGACGAGGCGCACGAGACCACTCTGTGGGCGATCGATGACCCAGTTGGGGCGGCCAAGACGGTAGCCGATGCCGAGCGCTACCTGCTGCACGTGGGGAGAGAGTGTGTCGAACATGTGCGTCATCCTTTCCTGATGACCCGCGTCGCGACGGCCAGCGGCGCTGAAAGCCGTCGGTGTCTTGTGAGGAAGCGGGTGCCCACCGCGTCGTGGATCGCGTCGGTCGACATGCCACCTCAGTCGTCGTCGGCAAGGAGACCGTAGATGCGCTTTCGGGCTTCGTTAAGGATGCGCAGAGCCTCCTCCACTTGGGCGTCTGTGCCGACGCTGGTGACCTGTCGCGCTGCGCCTCTCAGGCTGCTGATGGAACGGTGCAGACGGTGTCGTGGCGTGTCCGCTGCATCGTTCAGTGCGCGCCACGTGTCGTCTGCCGCATCCTTTGATCGTGGCGCCTCGGCCGCACCGGCGGCCGTCAGCGAGAAGACCCGTCGTCCGCCGGCTTCCTCACCTTTGATGAGACCCTCCTCCTCCAGGAGCTGAAGGGTCGGGTAGATGGACCCCGCGCTGGGTCGCCAAGCCCCGCCGCTGCGTTCCTCTAGACGCTGCATGATCTGGTAGCCGTGCATAGGCTCCTCGGTCAGCAGAGCGAGGATGGCCGTGCGCACGTTGCCGCGTTGAGCTCTACCGAGCGAGCTGAAGCTGATACTGCGCGGATGCCGCTCGTGGTGACGATGGTCGTGGTGGTGTCGCGGCGGACGGACGCGGCTGCCGCGTGACGCTGGATCTCGTCCTGCCGCGCCGCCGCCGGTCGTGCCGTCTGATCGGCCTGATGAAGTCATGATTGCTTCCTATCGTGTGCTATCGCGATATATCGTAACATACCGTACAGCAGATGCAAGGAGGATCATGCGGACTATCGGCCGAAGGCGCCTTTGGTGCGGCGCGAGGCACAGATCGGAAGAGCACACGTCTGAACTCCAGTCACCGCT
>CAYMTC010000310.1:0-2886 GCA_964393265.1 uncultured Thermoleophilia bacterium | reverse complement strand
GAGGTCGGTGGCGGAGGTCAACGCGGCACTGCGCCAGCGCAAGATCTTCGGCGGCCACGACCTGTCCGCAGAGTTCCCGCAGCTCGGTCAGAGCGCGCTCTACTGCGTCACCGAGCTGCACACCAAGGACGACATCGACAGGCTTGCGGACGCGCTCCGCGAGATCCTGGCGTGAAGGCGGGAGGTGCCACGATGACCGACGTCAAGTTGAGAGGCTACCGCTCCGCCCGCTGGGACGAGCCGGTAGTGATGGAGATGAGCGTGCCCGGCGAGCGCGGCGTGTTCGTGCCTCTAGCTGAACCTGAGGTTGAGAGTTCAGTCGGGAGCGACTCCTCCACCTTCGTGCCTGTGGGCATGCGCCGCAGCGCGCCCCCGGCGCTGCCCGAGATCAGCCAGCACCAGGCGCTGCGGCACTACCTGCGCCTGAGCCAGCAGACCATGGGCATGGATCTGGGCAGCGACATCAGTGAGGGCACGTGCACCATGAAGTACAGCCCCAAGGTGCACGACGAGCTGTGTCGCATGCCCAAGATGGCCGAGGTGCACCCGCTGCAGGACGAGGAGACGCTGCAGGGCGTGCTGCAGATCCTCTGGGAGTTCCGGCAGGTCTTGCGCGCGGTGAGCGGGCTCGACGAGGTCAGCCTGCAGGGCGGCGGCGGCGCGCACGCGGCGTTTGTGAACGCAGCCGTCGTGCGTGCCTACCATGCCTCGCGCGGCGAGCTGCCGCAGCGCGACGAGTTCATCACGACCATGTTCAGCCATCCGTGCGACGCGGCCGCGCCGGCCACGGCGGGCTTCAAGGTCGTGACCCTCATGCCCGACGAGACCGGCTACCCGTCGCTCGATCAGCTCAAGGCGGCCGTGAGCGAGCGCACAGCCGGTCTCATGATCACCAACCCTGAAGACACCGGCATCTACAACCCGCACATCGACAAGTTCGTCGAGGTGGTGCACGACGCTGGCGCGATCGCCTACACCGACCAAGCCAACGCCAACAGCGTGCTCGGTATAGCCCGCGCGCACGACGCCGGCTTCGATGCTTGTCACTTCAACCTGCACAAGACCTTCAGCAGCCCGCACGGCTGCGCCGGGCCGGCCACCGGCGCCTACTGCTGCACGAACGAGCTGGCGCCGTTCCTGCCAGTGCCGGTGGTCACCTTGGCGGGCGGTCGCTACCACCTCGACTACGACCGCCCGCAGAGCATCGGCAAGGTGCGCGAGTTCTACGGCAACGTCCAGGTCGTCCTTCGCGCCCTGGCATGGTCGCTCTCGCTGGGTCCTCGTGGGCTCCGCGAGGTGAGCGAGATCTCGGTGCTCAACAACAACTACCTCATGAAGAAGCTGCTCGAAGTGAAGGGTGTCTCCATGCCGTACAGCGAGAAGCGCCGTCTGGACCAGGTGCGCTTCAGCCTGCAGCAGATGAAGGAGGACACGGGCGTAGGCTGCCACGAGTTCCAGGAGAGACAGATCGACTTCGGCGTGCAGAGTGTGTGGACCAGCCACCATCCGTTCGTGGTCCCCGAGCCGTTCACACCCGAGCCGTGCGAGACCTACTCTCTGGAGGACCTCGACTACTGGGCCGAGACGGCGGCGCAGGTCAGCCGCGAGGCCTACAGTGACCCCGAGAAGGTGATGGGCGCGCCGTACAACCAGCCCATCGCCAAGATGAAGGGCGTAGACGCGCTCGAGGACCCGCAGAAGTGGGCCATCACGTGGCGCGCCTACCAGCGGAAGGTGAAGGAGCGCGCCGGCCGCTGACGCTGGCCGCTCGTGCCGGCAGGCGCGGCGTCGTGGGGCAGCGTGGTGCGGTACACTGGCATCTCGACACTGTCGAGAGGTCGCCATACCGCGTCGCCGGCTCGGCGCCGCGCCCGTCGCGCGAAAGGAACGGAGCGTCCGTGGCTCGCAGACAGCCCACCAAGTCCAGCAAGTCCGCTGCCTACAGCAAGAAGGCGCGCCAGGAACGGCGCAAGAAGCAGCAGCAGCTGCCGCCCGTCTCCAAGTACGTCGCTTGGAGCTGCTACGCCTCCCTGGCGGGCGCTATGGGTCTGTACCTGTGGGCCTGCACGCTCACGCTGCCGAACCTGGGCGGAGGGGGTGCACTGGCTCGCGGTGCCGCCGTCTCGTCGCTGGGAGCGGTTTGTGGTCTGCTGGCCAACTTCACGCTCCTGCCCATCACCATGTGGGCGCTGTATCCCGAGCGTTACCCCTTCCAGCGGCTCAACAAGAAGTTGCTCATGTACGTGTTCATCGGGCTGTCCATGGTCACGGTCGTGGTCACACTCAGCAGCAAGCTGGGGCAGCAGCTGCTGGGGCCGGGCCTCATCCCGCCCGTGGCCATCTTCTTCTTCGTGGTGCGTCCGCGGCTCAAGGCTCTCGCCATAGCGAAGGGCAACTACACGCCCAGCCGTTTCGACAAGGCGCGCGAGGACTACGAGAAGGAGCGCGAGGAGTACCGGCGGGAGAGGCAGCGCGAGAAGGAGGCCAAGCGCCGCTACGAGGAGTTGAAGGCTCGCCGGCTCGGTGATCAGACCAAGCGGCGCTGATGGCGCCGCGTCGCCGGCTGCCGCGGCCGGCAAGGGTAGTGACCACGACCGCCGAACGTGGGGGGACAACGGGCGGGAGGCGTGAGCAGGTCGTCTCCCTGTACCCCATGGCAAGCCAGAGTCGCGGAGGTGTACGACGATGAAGACCCTCTTCAAGCTCCTGTTGGCCCTGCTGCTCGGTGCTGCTGCGATAGGCGCGTACCTCGCCTGGCGCGGCGGCTACTGCAAGGACTGGATGTCCAAGGGCGGCTGGAGCGAGTGGACCTGCGACGACGAGGACAGCGCCGAAGCGTAGACCCCGTCTGGCGGAGCCTTCAGAACGCAAGCTGCACCATCACGC
>CAYMTC010000309.1:0-2894 GCA_964393265.1 uncultured Thermoleophilia bacterium | reverse complement strand
AAGCGATGTAGGCGCTCACGGTGATGTCGACCGGCGGCAGCTTCGGGTCAAGAGCGTAGAAGGCGTCGACGAACTCTTTGTTCTCGGGAGTGTCGATGGTCTCGAAGTAGCCTTGGCAAACGGCGATGCCTTCGCACTGCTCGACGCCGATCGCCTCGACGAAGCTCTGATCGATCGGCTCGTAGACGCCGATGGAGTCCGACAGGCCATAGTCGTAGAACTGCTTCAGGAACGCGATGCAGTCAGTGCCGACGATGTTGCCGAACACCAGGTCTGGCTTGGCCTTGGATATACGGGTGAGCATGGACGAGAAGTCAGTGCTGCCGAGAGCGACGTACTCCTCGCCGACCGACTTGCCGCCCGCTTCCTCCAACATCTCCTTGGCCATGCCATTGATGATGTGAGGGTACGCGTAGTCGGAGCCCGTGAAGTACCAGTTCTTCCCGTAGTTCTCGATGAGCCAGGGCACGAACTTCTCTACAGCCTGCTCTGGCACCTCAGCCGTGTAGAAGGACAAGTCGTTGTAACCACCGCCCTGGTAGTAGGTCGAGAACAGGAAGATCTTGCCCTCGCCGGTGACCACGGGCTCGACTGCTGTCCGTTCGCTGTCGTAGACCGGGCCACAGACGACCTCGGCGCCCTGGCCGAGCACGACCTTCGCCTTCTCGTTTGCCGTCTTGGGGTCGGTGGCGTCGTCCTGGATGAGCAACTCGACCTGCCGCCCAAGGAGGCCACCGGCCTCATTGACCTGCTGTGCCCAGAGATTGGCGTTGTCAAGGAGGCCCTGGCCGAGGATCGCCCCTGCTCCGCTTAGTGGGGTCACTACTCCGACCTTGATGGTCTCCCCCCCGCCGGCTGCGCCGTCTCCATCGGTGTCCTTTTCACTCTCGCCGCACGCGGCGATCAGAAGGCCGAGTGACAGTGCGAGGACGATGGTGACGAGAGCTGCGAGCCACTTGGCTCCACGGTGTTTGCTGATCATGTTCGTTCCCCCTGTGGCGTTCTTCTGCGCGACGAGCGCACGTTGAACCATGACGTCAGCCGATAGGTGGTGCGATGAGTTGCAGCGGCGATCCCCCTCTCTCTTTCCCCAAGCCCCCAGTGGCACCCATGGTCCAGTAAGCGTCTTGCCCAGAGCCCCGCGCTGGTACAGTATTCGTGACGTAGGTGCCAGAGCTTCCGCCGAACGTTCGGTCGATATTTGACCGAACGTTCGGATTGCCGACAGGATAGCAGCTGACGCCGGCGAGTCAATAGGCGGATGCGACGTGCGCGAGGAGCTGCAATGGCCGAACGAAGAGCGAAGCTGAGCGCCGCAGACAAGCGGCGTGGCAGTCGACGGCTGACCGAGGCTGCGGACACGGCCAGTCTAGCCAACGCCAGGCCGATCGACGCGCTGCCTCCCACGGCGCAGCGCATGCTCGCCGCTGCACGACGCGTCGTCATCAGGGGCGGCTACGGCGCGCTGTCAATGCAGGCGGTTGCGGACGAGGCCGGTGAGCTCAAGTCGACGGTCGCCTACCACTTCGGTGACAAGGCCGGCCTCGTCCTGGCGTTGCTCGAATCTGTCATCCACGACGGGAACGTGAGCGTCGTGAACATGCTGGACAGCATCCCGACTGCCTCGGGGCGCATGCACGAGCTGCTGCACCATCACCGTCTTATCGCAGCCACCGACGAGTACTGGCGGCTGCTGTTCGCTCTCTTGCCCGAGATCGTGAAGAACAAGCACCTGCGCGCACGTTTCGGCGAGCTTATGCGCTGGTACTACCAGATACAGTTGCGTTGTCTGGGCCTGGATGAGGCGGAGGAACCTTCGCAGGAAGCCGAGCTTCTTGCGTCGCTGCTCCTGGCAGTACTGGAAGGATTCGCTCTGCAGCGCGAGCTCATCCCCGATGCCTATGACCTCGAGCCTCGCTTCGATCTGTGGGAGAGGATCATCACTCCGTACGTGCAACAGCTGCGGGCCGAACATGCCGCGCGTCAGCCGGCATCGACGCTGCCGGCGGGCGAGTCGGACGGGCGGACCGCGACGTGACTGCCCCGCTGCCGTAGTCAGCACCCGTGCCTTCGCGCTGGCCGGACCCACAGTCGACGATACGACGTTCTCGTGCGGTGCGACCGGCGCCGTGGTAGCTGCTCCACACGTTGTGGGGTAACCGCCCCGCCCCGTCTCGGATATGCTAGACATGTGACCAGCAACTCACCGTGTGGGGATGACTATGAGTCTTAGGTCCTTGAGAGAGATCCTCGAGTTCGCCATCGACAAGGAGCAGGAAGCAAAGGAGTTCTATGAGCACGCGGCCGCTCATGCTTCCTATGAGGCTGCAAAGGGCGTGTTCATAGCGTTCGCCGACGAAGAGCAGAAGCACAAGGAACTGCTCGAGGGCTACCTGACAGGTGAGCAGACACTCGAGGACTACGAATTCAAGCCGGTGGCCGATATCAAGCGCAGTGACTATCTCGTCGAGCAGAAGTATGCGCCCGATATGACGTACCCACATATGCTGAGGCTTGCTATGAAGAGGGAGGAGAGAGCGGTCCAGCTCTACAGCGACCTTGCCTCCAGGGCGCAAGCGCCTCACTTGCAGCGACTCCTCGCCATGCTGCGCCAGGAAGAGGCCACACACAAGCTCAAGCTCGAGACCATGTACGACGACTACATGGCGGCGATGGGCGACTGACGGCCGCCCCACCCTGGGCGACTGACGGCCGGCCCGCCCTTCTAGTCCGGCCACTACCTGCTGAAGTGGGCGACCGAGAGGTCGGACTGCCCGCCGGCCCTTTGCTCACCCCGACCGACGCTCCGCCCTGTGTGACACGCGCGGTGTCCTCGCGCGGTTGTAGTGCTCCCCGCATCTCAAGCCACCGCCAGTAGTTGTTGAGCTCGGTAC
>CAYMTC010000308.1:0-2898 GCA_964393265.1 uncultured Thermoleophilia bacterium | reverse complement strand
CCCCCCCCCCACCACCCTATCCTAACTCTTTCCCTACACGACGCTCTTCCGATCTCGTGATCATCGGAGAGCACCAGTTCACCTTTCTGTGACCGGTCACGTTGCCGGCAGTCGTGGTAGCCTTGAAGTAGGTCGTAGTCGGAGGCGAGCGCACGCCGTGACGGGAGGCCGTGCGCAGGGGTGGCCTCGCCTGCGCGGCGTAGTCCCATCGAGCGGCGGAGGGGTTCCATGAGCGTGCTGGACACGTGTGTCGCGGCCAGGGTGGCCAGTGTGGACTTGGCGTTGCTGCCGCGGGAACGCAAGGATGCGGCTCTCGAGTGTATCGCGGACGCCATCGAGCGCCGCCGCGACGAGATCATCACCGAGAACGCCGAGGATGTGGCGCTAGCCCGCCGGGCGCGTCTCTCCGGCGATCTCATCGACCGCCTACTGTTGGACGAAGGCCGGCTGGCGGAAGCGGCGGAACGAGTCCGAGCGGTCAAGAGGGTGGCTGACCCGGTGGGCCAGGTTTCCCGCGGCTGGCGACTGCCAAACGGACTCGAGGTGCGGGAAGAGAGGGTGCCCTTCGGCGTGGTGGCGGTGATCTACGAGGCACGCCCGCTCGTGACGGTCGATGCGGCGGCGGTGTGCCTCAAGGCGGGCAATGCCACTGTCCTTCGCGGAGGGGCTGCCGCCAAGCACAGCAACCGCATGCTCGCCGAGGTCGTCGAGGGGGCCATCATCGAGGCGGGTCTCCCGGACAGGGCGGTCTCGCACCTGTCCACCGACACAGACGATCTCCTTGAGCTTCTCACGGCCAAGGACGGCGTCGATCTTGTGGTCCCGCGCGGGGGGCAGGAGCTGCAGGAGTACGTGCGGGCGCACAGCGTAGCCCCTGCACTGTACGCCACCGGCGGCAACTGCCACGTCTACGTCGACGCTGCGGCGGACTTGGACAAGGCTCGGCGCATCGTGGTGAACGCCAAGTGTCAACGGCCGGCAGAGTGCAGCTCCATCGAGACCCTTCTGGTCCACGGCTCGGTGGCGCGGCCGTTCTTGCCGGGCGTGCTCGGAGACCTCGTGCGGCGAGGGGTGGAGGTGGTCGGCGACCGCTCCACTGTCGAGCTGGCGCCGGACGTACCGGTGAAGCGGGCCAATCGTGCCCATTTCGCGACCGAGTTCGAAGGCCCCAAGATCGCCGTCAAAGTGGTGGCCACCCTCTCCGAGGCCGTGGCTCACATCAACGAGTTCGGGAGTGGGCACTCGGAGGCCATCGTGACAGAGGACATGGGTGCGGCACGATCGTTCACCGCCCGCGTGGATGCGGCTTGTGTGTACGTGAACGCGTCCACGCGCTTCACGGGTGGCGAGCAGTTCGGGTCCGCGACCGATCTCGGGGTGTCCACCCAGAAGCTGCACGCTCGGGGCCCCCTGGGTCCTCGTGAGCTCACGTGCTGCAAGTTCGTGATCTGGGGCGATGGCCAGATCCTGGGGTGAACAGGTGGGCGGTCCCGGGCGTCTGGGCGTGTTGGGCGGGAGCTTCGACCCGCCTCACATCGGGCATCTGATCATCGCGTCGGCGGCGGCGCACCAGTTGGACCTTGACAGGGTCCTGTTCGTCCCCGCCTGGTCGCCGCCGCACAAGACAGTCGTGACGGTGCCAGCGCCCACGCGGCTACTCCTCACGCAGGCAGCCGTAGAAGAGGACGAGGCGTTCGCAGCCTGCGATATCGAGTTGCAGCGCCACTCACGGTACACGGTCGACACCCTGAGCTACTTGCGGGAGGAGTGGCCGGCCTCAGAGCTGTCGTTCATCGTGGGCTCGGACAGCCTACTCGCCCTCTCCACGTGGAGGGACCCGGTGGGTGTCCTCTCGCAGTGCCGGCTGGCAGTGGCGCTGCGCCCTGGAGATGACCCAGCTGTCGTCGCCAAGACTGTGGCGGATCTGGGGCCGGGGCGTGCGACGCTGCTGGACACGCCGCTCATAGGCATCTCCTCCACCGACGTTCGGGCGCGCCTCGCCGACGGTCGGCCGGTGAGATACATGATCCCGGCGGCGGTGGAGCGTCTCATCGAGGAGCTGGGTCTGTACGCGTCCGGTGACGGATGAGGCACGCGGGGGGCAGGAATCGCCGGCCGCCGGCAGAACGGTCGCTCATGACCCGCGCCGAAGCAGAGACCATCATGAGATCACGGGTGTCCCCGGACTTGCTGGCACACTGCCTCAGGGTGGCCGACCTCGCGGCTGATCTGGCGTCGCGCTGGGGCGCCGACACCCAGGCAGCGGCGCTGGCGGGAGTCTTGCACGACTACAGTCGGGAGATGAGCCCGGCAGCTGTCCTGGAGCGCTGCCGTGAGTTGGGCGTGTCCGTGGGAGAGCTGGAACAAGCTCGTCCCGTGCAGCTCTTGCACGCGCCCCTGGCTGCCGCCGAGGCGCGCCTCCTTGGCCTTCCGCCTGAGGTCTGCCAGGCCATCGCGCGGCACACCATAGGGGGTGCGGGGATGACCGTGCTGGACCAGTGTGTGTACGTGGCCGACGGCGTAGAACCCGGCCGACGACACGCGCGCGCGGCTCAGCTGCGTCGGCTCAGCTACGAGTCGCTGGGACGCGCTGTGGCGCAGAGCGCTCAAGACACCCTGGCCCACTTGGTGGGCAGGGGGCTGCCGGTGCACCCGCAGACGCTCGCTCTCTACAACGAGTGCAGCCTCAGAGGTCTGCTGTGAGCGATGCTCAACGGCGAAAGGGCTACCGAGTACGGCGCTTGAAGGCTGCGCGGCGCGAACGACGGCAGCGGTGGCAGTTGGTGACCGTCGGTATCGCCGCGGTGGTCGTTGCCGCGGGCGCTGTCGTGGGGGCGTACTACCTTGTACAAGATCGGAAGAGCACACGTCTGAACTCCAGTCACCGCTCATTATCTC
>CAYMTC010000307.1:0-2901 GCA_964393265.1 uncultured Thermoleophilia bacterium | reverse complement strand
CTACACCCTATCCTACACTCTTTCCCTACACGACGCTCTTCCGATCTTCCGCCCTCTCCTACTCACTGCACGACTTCGTCGTCCTGCCTGCCACCCGGCGTGTGGGCGCGCTGGCGGTCACGTTCTGGGTGTTGCTGGTCAGCAGTATCGGCCTCATGGCGGTGGCGCTTGTCTGGGACGGGGTGCCGCATGGCGCCCAAGAGTGGCGGGCGGTCGGCATCGCCGGTATCGGTGGCGTGCTCTACGTCTTGGGGGTCATCGCCCTGCTGCGCGGCTTCGAGGTGGGACAGCTGTCTCTAGTCTCACCGCTAGCCGCTTTGGAGGGGGCCGTGGCGGCCATCATCGCCATCGCGCTGGGGGAGCGCCTCACGACTCTGGCTATCGTGGCGCTCCCTCTGGCGGCCGCAGGCGCGGTGATGGCCGCTATCGTGCGCGGCGACGAGCATGATGCGACGTCGTCGCGTCATGCAGCAGACGACTCAGCGCCAGCCAGGTCGAACAGACGACTCGCTGCCGCGGCAGGTGCCGCCTGGGGCCTCCTCGCGGCCGTGTTGTTCGCCGGGACGCTCGTGCTCTACGGCTATGCGGATGGAGTGGCGCCCGCATCGGCTGCGGCCTGGGGGCGTCTTGCCGGGATGGCGCTGTTCGTACCCTTCGCCCTGTGGCGGGTGCCCCTCGCCATGCCGGCAAGCCTGCACGTGCGCTCATGGGGCGCCGGCGTGCTCGAGGCGGCGGGCTACGTCTTGAGTGTCGCGGCGCTGGCGCGTGGACCCATCTCCGTGGCGTCGGCTGTGGTATCCCAGTTCGCCACCATCGCGGTGGTCCTGGGGGTGGTCGTCTACCACGAGCGACCCAGCTGTCACCAAGCGGTCGGTATCTGCTGCACCATCGTCGCGGTGGTGCTGTTCGCCCTCGCGGCCTGAGCCGCACCGCGGCTGCTAGCCGCGGGTAGTGAGCCGCAGCAGATCCGCGAGGACCGCGTAGGCCGTCTGCTGCACCTCGCCGTGCAGTTCAGCTGTGAGGACATCACCCATGAGGTCGGTATGGAGCACGAGACCCAGCGCCGATCCGTGCAGCGTGGCGAGCGGATGGTCCAAGGGAAGCTGCGTCAGGCGCACCTCCGCGCGGACACCGTCTGGATCCCGGTGCCCTGAACACAGCACACAGAGTCGTCGTCCTGCTGCACGAGCAGCGGCGACCTGCTGGCCAGTCACGGTGCGGATGGTGTCGTGTCGTATCTCGTCGGGTGTGAGGTGGGCGCCCATGAGGACGCTGGCCAGGCAGGCGACCTTGCAAGCTGCATCCAGGCCGTCGATGTCGTTGGCGGGGTCTGCCTCGGCGAAGCCCTCTCGCTGAGCGTGGGCGAGGGCGTCGGCGTAGGAGCGACCCTCGCCCATAGCTTCGAGGATGTAGTTCGTGGTCGCGTTGAGGATGCCGTCGAAGCCGAGGATCGTGCAGGTTTGCAGGCACTCCTCAACGAGGTCGAAGACCGGCAGGCCGTCGGCCACCGTGCCCTCGAAACGCCAGCGGCGGCCAAGGGACTCGGCCAGGGCCTGGAGCCGATGGTAGTGCCAGGCCACCGGTCCCTTATTGACGGTGACGACATCCATGCCGTGACGGAAGGCCGTCTCGACATAGCCGGCCGCGTGGTGGCCGCCGTGCTCCATGACCGTGGCTTCTACAGCTACGTCGGCGTCGCTCTGAGCGATGAGCTGCTCGACAGGCGTGTGCGGACCCGGCAGTGCGCCTGCCGCCTCGACGATCTGGAGAAGGGCCAAGGGCGACATGCCCTGCGGGTCCAGGAAGCTGGCGCTGCGTGTCGTGGCGGCCGTGATCACGAAGCGCACGCCCGCCTCCAGCGCTATGCGCTCTTCAGCCTGACTGAGCATCGGCAACAGGGCGCGTACCACGTTGCCGAAGCCCAGGAGGCAGAGGTTGACGGTACGCGCTCCTTGGCTGGGCCGCTGCCCGGGCGTGCGCCCGGGAGCCGCTTCGGCGGCCGGCTCTGCTCCGGGCGCTGGAGGGATCGTTGCGCTCATCGGCGGCCGGCCAACTCGTGCACGGCGTCGATGACGCGTTCGACCTCGTCCGCGGTGTTGTAGGGGCAGAGACCGACGCGCACCAGGCCGCCGTGCTCGACGAGGCCGGCGAGCTCGACGATCCGTGCGGCGTAGAAGTCGCCATCCCAGACGAAGAGGCCCTCTTGACCCAGTTCGCGCGCCACGTCGGTGGCATGCCAGTCCTGCAGCACGAACGACACCGTGGACGTACGCGGCGCATCGGCTGGCGGGCCGTAGATACGGACACCGGACACGGCCTGCAGGCCCTGGATGAGCCGCGTGGCCAGCGGGCGCTCGTAGGCCTCGACGGTGCGCATACCTGCGACGACCGCTGCGCGGCGGACGAGGCGTTCGCCGCCGTCGACATGGTGTCGTCCAAGGTCGGCGATGAACTCGACCGCCTCCGCGGCTCCGGCGATGCCCTCATGGCAGAGCGTGCCAGTCTCGTAGCGGTACGGCGGCTGCTCCTCCTGCGTGCGGAGTCTTAGTGGCCGGACTGAGCGGCCGGCGCTGTCCTTCACGTAGAGCACGCCGACGTGAGGTCCGAAGAACTTGTACGGCGAGCAGACGAGGAAGTCGCAGTCGATGGCCGCGACGTCGATGGCGCCGTGGAGCGCATAGTGCACCGCGTCCACCCAGCAGAGAGCGCCCTCGCGGTGGGCCAAGTCGGCGGCGCGCTTGACGTCGTTGACAGTGCCCACTGCGTTCGATGCGTAGCCGAGCGCCACCAGCTTGGTGCGCGCGCCGACGAGGTCCTCGAGCGCGTCCCAGTCGAGCGTGCACGTGTCCAGGTCCACGGGCGCCTCACGAACGACGATGCCACGCTCCTCGAGGTGGAGCC
>CAYMTC010000306.1:0-2917 GCA_964393265.1 uncultured Thermoleophilia bacterium | reverse complement strand
CGAAGCGTAGACCCCGTCTGGCGGAGCCTTCAGAACGCAAGCTGCACCATCACGCAGCTTTGCTGTCGCACCTTCTGACTCCTGTCGAGCAAGCGGGACGCTGGTCGTGTCGCCCTGCCCTGCGTGCTGCCGTTCGCGGCAGCTACCACTGCGCTCGTGGGGAACTGGCGGCAGGACAGCGGCTCAGCGGCCGCAGAGCCCATCGCCTCCGGTACCCCCTCATCCCCCTCGACCGCAGGCGTCCGCCATCCCAGGCCCTGCGCCCCTGCTCAGTCGACGGCCTCTGCTGCGAACAGTCGCTTGAGCTTGGCTGGTGTGTATACGACTCCCACGTCAGGAAAGCCGTGGAGGTAGCGGATGTCTCTGATACCCGGGCCCGACCGGACCCAGTCGATCAGCATCGCTGCTTGACGTCCGTCGTGGTCGCCGACCGCGAAGACCTCGCCGGAGGGCACGAAGACCACCGGCCGTACCTCGGTCCCAGGGCCCAGCACCCCCGTGAGCGTCTCGCTGGCCAGCTGCAGCTCCCGCGTCCTGCCGCACGGTGTGGGCCCTTCCCAGCCGTCGGTCTCGGTCACCCAGCGCCCCTCCTTGTCGAGATAGACGCAGTACTCGCTGATGATCTCGCCATCGACGATCATCGGTACCCAGAAGCAGTCCTTCTCCATGGCGAGCGGCCACATGGCGGCGAACATATCGCCGGTCACCGTCTCGACCTCGTTGGGCAGCACCCACTGGGCCAGCGTACTACCGTACTCGACACAGATCGGCACCGGCTCACCGGGCTTGCTTGCCTCGAAGAGCAACCGCTGGCGACGGTTCGAGACGCCCCACCTCAGGGCCGTCTTCTGGGCGACGGCGAAGAGCCGTACGGCCGCCTGCTGGGGCGTCTCGCCGTCGGCGGCCAGGCCGGGGCCGGGGTTCGGCGTGGCTGTGGGGCGGGGGCCCAGCGACGGGTTGGTGCACGGCCCACCCGTCGGGAAGCAGCCACTCAGCAGCGGCATCGCCACGAGGCAGGCGAGCAGGCAGCAGAGCGCTAGGCGCCTTGGCGCAGTGTGTGAGGAGCTGTGTCTCATCCGACCGACCCTTGCCATGGCTCATCCCCCCGAGGCGACCCCACGATGATCATAGCCTCAGCTCGGCAGTAGGAGCAATGGCAGTAGGGGCAATGGGGGAGACGTGCAGCAGGGCGCTGGCGCTCCCCGGGACGTAGCGGCTGGCCTTGACCAGTGGCTCCGGTAGCTGTGTCACGGGGTCTTCTGGCGGAGAGGGGGGGATTCGAACCCCCGAGACAGGTCACCCCCGTCTACGCGATTTCCAGTCGCGCTCCTTAAGCCAACTCGGACACCTCTCCGCGAGGTGAACGCCGTGGTGCGCACCTGCGCGGCAGGCCGCCACTGGGCCGCCGCGCAGGTGCGCATGGTCACAGGGCGACGCGCCGTACGTCGAACGTCCGGCGACGCCAGCATGATACCCGACCGAGCGCTCTCCTGCGCCACAAGAGAGCCGTGGCTCCTTCGCCCATCCTCATGACGGCCGGCGGGTCGCCTACGACCACGGCTGGCCGGCTGCCCATGGCCGGCCCCGGAAGACATCTTGCGCCCCGCGCGACAGGAAAGCGAGCCGTGGTGGGGCGTGAAGTAAGAAATCTCAAGGTGGTACTTGACTTTATGAATCGTTAGGGCCATACTTCCTGCGGGAACTCAAGTGGAGGTGCATACATGGTGAGCGAATGGCAGGATCTTACAGACCTCACCGGCGAGAAGCAGTTCGTCGTCACGAGCGTGCGTTTGCGCGGCGCGGACATCCAGATCACGGGGCAGTTCGAGCTGCCGCTGCTGGCCCGGCTACGCTACGAAGACCAGGTGTTCGTGGGTGAGTTCGTGCGCTGTCACGGGTCCATCAAGCACATGGAGAAGGCGTTCGGGGTCAGTTACCCCACGATCAAGAACCGCCTCAACCGCATCACCGAGCAGCTGCAGTTGGTGCAGGTGGAGCCGGGGTCAGGTCGCGAGGAGGTCTTGGACCTTCTGGAGGCCGGTGAGATCACGGCCGACGAAGCGGCGGCGAGGTTGTCGCGATGAGTCTGCCACCCACACTGGTGCGCGTCCGCGTACTCAAGGCGGGTCACCGCCGCGTGCGCCTCTGGCTGCCCGTGGTGTTGCTCTGGCCAGTGGTGGTGGCTCTGGCCCTCCTGGCGCTGGTGTTCACCTTGCTGGCGGACGCGCTGCTGCTGGCGTCGCGTCAGCCTTTCCACCACGCCACGGGCATCCTGCTCTGGTCGCTGAACGCGGTCACGCAGACTCGGGGCATGAACGTGTGTGTAGCCAACGGGCGGTCGCTCGTACAGGTGGCGGTCTACTGATCGCCTGCCGCATCGAGAGGCCCTGTTCACAGAGAGAGGAGAAGACAGTGAGTGAGGAACGTAGCCGGATCCTGAGCATGCTGGCCAACGGCAAGATAAGCGCCGAGGAAGCTGAGCGTCTTCTGGATGCGCTGGACAAACGAGCCGCCGCGGACGGCGGTGCAGCCGCCGGCCCACAGGAGGCCGTGGGCACCGAGGAGTCGGGCGCGCCGCGACGGCTCCCCAAGTACATGTACGTCAAGGTAGTGAGCGTCGCCGGCGACAACGTGGACGTGCGCATCCCGCTGAGTCTGGTGCGGTCTGGGCTCAAGCTCACCTCGCTGATCCCGCCGCAGGCCATGGATCAGATCAACGACTCCATGCATGCGCACGGTATGTCGTTCGACATGAGCAACTTCAACCCGCAGGACATCGAGAACCTGATCTCCGCGCTGCATGAGATGGAGGTCAAGGTGGATTCCAAGAACGGTGACAACGTGCGCGTGTACTGCGCGTGAGCTGTGGGTGGCGGCGTGCGGTGGTCCGCACGCCGCTCAGCGGGCGCGGGGCGCC
>CAYMTC010000305.1:0-2940 GCA_964393265.1 uncultured Thermoleophilia bacterium | reverse complement strand
ATAATGTGCGGTGACTGGAGTTCAGACGTGTGCTCTTCCGATCTCGGGAACACCTCCTGTCAGAGGGGCCCGGCGCCCTACGCACGGGTCGAGACTGACGAGGGCAAGGACCGAGATGGCGATCGCCACATTCGCTGCCGGCTGTTTCTGGGGCGTGGAGGCGCAGTTCCGAGGCGTCCCGGGCGTCGAGGACGTAGAAGCAGGCTACACCGGCGGCCACACCGAGGAGCCGACCTACGAACAGGTGTGTAGTCATAGGACCGGCCACGCAGAAGCCGTGCGCGTGCGGTACGACCCTGCGCGCGTCTCCTACGAACGTCTCCTGGAGTGGTTCTTCGCGATCCACGACCCCACCCAGCTTGACCGCCAAGGACCCGACCGCGGTCCACAGTACCGTTCAGCGGTCTTCTACCATGACGCAGAGCAGGAGCGCCTGGCGCACGCCTACATCGAGTGGCTGGAACACTCGGGAGCCTACCGACGACCCATCGTCACTCAGGTCGAGCCAGCAGGCCCCTTCTGGCGCGCTGAGGAGTACCACCAACGGTACTTCGAGAAGCGGGGGCGCGGGGCTTGCCACGCGCCCGAGGAGTCCACGACTGCGTGACGACTCACCGGGCGGCAAGCGCCGCCCGGTCTGACTCGCGGTCTACGTCGTGCGGCTAGACCGCGGCGAGCGCGTGCTGCAGGTCGGCGATGAGGTCGTCGGCGTCTTCTATGCCCACCGAGTAGCGGATGAGGCCTTCGGGGATACCCATGGCCTCTCGCTCCTCACCCGTGCACTCGACGTGGCTGGTGGTAGCCGGCGGGCCGACCACAGTCTCCACGGCTCCTAGGTTGGCCGCTCTGTGCGCCAGCCGCAGCCTGGGAAGCACACGCTTGACCGCCTCGAAGCCGCCGTCGACCATGAAGCTCAACACGCCACCGAAGCCCCTCATCTGTCGAGCGGCGACGTCGTGATCGAGGTGGGTCTCCAGTCCCGGGTAGTACACGGCCGGGACCGTAGGCTGCTCCTGGAGCCACCGGGCGATGCGCAACGCGTTCTCGTTGTGCTGGCGGACCCGGACCTCGAGGGTCTTGAGACTGCGGATGAGGAGGTACGCCGACATGGGGTCGAGGGTAGCCCCAGTGATCTCTCGGTAGTGGAAGACCCGTCCCACCAACGATGTCTGGCCGCAGAGCACTCCGCCCAGCACGTCGGCATGGCCGCTGAGGAATTTAGTGGCGCTGTGGAGCACAAGGTCCGCGCCCAGCTCCAGAGGCTTCTGGTTGATGGGCGTGGCAAACGTGTTGTCCGCCACCACGACGGCGCCTGCTCTGTGCCCCGCAGCTGCCAGGCGGGCGATGTCCATCACCTTGAGCGTGGGATTGGTGGGCGTCTCCAGGTACACGAGCGCGCACCCGCGCGCAATCTCCGCCTCGATCTCGTCGTGATCGCTCGTGTCACACATGTGCGCCTGCACACCCACTCTAGGCAGGAAGTCCAGGAAGAGCTGGCTGGTGCCGCCGTAGGTGTCTTTGACCGACACCACTCGGTCGCCTGGCGCCAGCAGCGCGAAGAGCGTGTTGCTCACGGCGGCCATGCCCGTAGAGAAGCTTGTGGCCGCCTGGGCGCCTTCGAGGATACGCATCTTCTCCTCGAAGGCGTGTACCGTAGGGTTCGTGTTACGGCTGTAGATGTGGCCCGGCTTGCGCCCTAGAGCCACATCCAGCCACGCATCGACGTCCGGGTATCCGTATGCGGCGCTATAGACCACCGGCACCTGCGTCGCCCTGTGCGCACGTGACTGCTTCTCGCCCGCCCACACAGCCTGCGTGGCAGCCGACCACTCCTCGTGCGCGCCCTGGTCTTCCTCCTGCCCTTTCACCATTGCTCGACTCCTTGCATGACGGCCCGGCGCTCTCTAGTCGTCCTCGCCGGTGCCCCAGTGCTCTATGACGTAGTCCATGTCCTTGTCGCCCCGACCGCTGAGATTGACGAGCACGGTGCCCGTTCCCATGTCCCGTGCCTTGACAAGCGCCCAAGCCAGCGCGTGCGCACTCTCGATGGCGGGGATGATGCCCTCGAGGCGGCTCAGCTTGAAGAACGCGTCGCGGCATGCGTCGTCGGTACAGGTGGCGTACTTCACACGATCGATGTCTTTGAGGTAGCAGTGCTCCGGACCGACTCCGGGGTAATCGAGGCCGCTGGCGCAGGAGTACACAGGCGCCGGCGTCCCGTCGTCGTTCTGCAGCAAGTAGCAGCGGAACCCATGGATGATGCCCTCTGTGCCATAGGTCATCGTGGCCGCATGCTGGCCGATCTGATCGCCAAGACCAAGGGGCTCGACGCCCACCAACTCCACCGGGTCGTCGAGGAACGCGCTGAAGATGCCGATGGCGTTGGAGCCGCCGCCCACACACCCGGTGACCACATCGGGAAGCTGGCCCGTCATGTCCACGAACTGCTCCCGGGCCTCTATGCCGACCACACGCTGGAAGTCTCGGACCATGAGCGGGAACGGGTGCGGCCCCACAACGGATCCTATGCAGTAGATGGAGTTCTCATGATCGGCAAGGTAGGCCTGGAAGGCGGAGTCGACGGCCTCCTTCAGGGTCTTGAGGCCGTGTGAGACAGGCACCACCTTGGCGCCCAGCAGCTTCATGCGGCTGACGTTGGGCGCCTGCTTGACGATGTCCACCTCGCCCATGTGGATCTCGCACTCCAAGCCGAAGTGCGCCGCCGCGGTCGCCAACGCCACTCCATGCTGACCGGCGCCTGTCTCGGCGATGAGCTTCTTCTTGCCCATGTACTTAGCCAGCAGCGCCTCGCCCATACAGTGGTTGAGCTTGTGGGCGCCGGTGTGGTTGAGATCCTCACGCTTCAGGTAGATCTGCGCGCCGCCGTTGCGCAGCGACAGGGTGCGAGCGTGGTAGACCGGTGTGGGCCTGCCCTGGAAG
>CAYMTC010000304.1:0-2948 GCA_964393265.1 uncultured Thermoleophilia bacterium | reverse complement strand
CTCCTGTACGCCGCCCGCCCGGCGACCGAGGTCGAAGGCGAGCCGGTTGATGTCGAGCACCTTTGTGGGGATGGCCGCCGCCAGGGCCGCTTGCCACGACGCATCGCTGAACGGTAGCACGGAGCTGGCGGCGCCGAGGAGCACGACGTTGGCTGCGCGGACGTTTCCCGCCGCGCGCGCGAGCCCGTCGGCATCGACAAGCCGCACGGCGACCCGGCGGCCGGCAGCCGCCGACTCGATGTCGTCGGGATAGGTCGCCTCGCCGCGCAGGACGCTGGCCGGCGCTATTCGCGTGAGCGCGCAGACGAGGGTGCCGTCGGCGCGCAGCCGCGTGAGCGAGCGCCGGCCCTCGAGCACCTCCATAGCGAGGACCACGTCGGCCGTGGCACACACTGGCGAGGCCACACGCTCACCGAACCGCACCGTGCTGAGCACGCTGCCGCCGCGCTGCGCCATTCCCTTCACCTCGCTGGCCTTGACGTCCAGTCCCTCGGCGATGGCCGCTTGGGCAAGTACGGCAGCGGCCAGAAGGATCCCCTGCCCGCCCACGCCGACCAGCGACACGGTCGTAGGGCCGCTCACGACGACACCGCGGCCTGCCTGCTGCTCCCGAGGCACGTCACCGGCCATCCTGCGCCTCGGGCAGGCTGAGGGCGCCCCGCTTGCACACGCTGACGCAGACGCCACAGCCCGTGCAGACGGGGTCTATGGTGACGGCCTTGTCCCCAGGTACCAGCGCCGGGCACCCCAGTTCCAGGCACAGTCCGCACAGATTGCAGCGATCGGCGTTGACGGTGACCATGGGGCGACGCTCCCGGGTGGCCAGCACGCACGGTGAACTGGCCACCACCACGCCGAGCCCTTGGCGGTCCAACTCACCGTCGACCGCCTCACGAAGGGCTGCCGCGTCGAGCGGATCGACGACGGTACAGCGCACGCCGACCCCCTGGCAGATCTTGTGGATGTCGAGAGGTGGACCGGAGGAGCCATCGGCGCGCAGACCACTGCCCGGATGGCCCTGGTGTCCCGTCATGGCGGTGGTGCGATTGTCGAGCACGAGCACGAGACCTTGGGCGTCGTTGTAGCGTGCGTCGATGAGGGGTGTGACGCCGGAGTGGAAGAACGTGGAATCGCCCAGCACAGCCACGGCGGCCTTGCGTCCAAGAGCCTTGTTCATGCCGGCCATCATGCCGACGGACGCACCCATACAGAGACAGCACTCGAGAGCGTTGAGTGGTGGCAGCGCACCCAGCGTGTAACAGCCGATGTCGCCCAGCACCGCCACCTTGCGTCTCCGTAGCAGAGCGAAGACGGCACGGTGTGAGCAGCCCGGGCAGAGCACGGGAGGCCGTACGGGAAGCTCTGGCTCGACCGGCGGCGCCTCTTGAAGGACGGGCGCCGGAGGAGCGGTGGGCCGCCGGCGCCCAGCCTGGCGGCGGCCCACGAACGGCTGCAGAGCGGCGCGGACTTGGCCAGGGGTGAGCTCGCCGTCGGCCGGGATGACCTGCTTGCCCACGACCGGCAACCCAAGAGCGCGGATCTGCTCCTCGAAGAAAGGATCCAGCTCTTCGACGACCGCGACACAGGAGACCGCGGCGTACAGGCGCGCGATCTTGTCGGTGGGAAGCGGCCACGACATGCCGAGCTTCAGGAACCACGCGTCGGGAAACGCCTCTCGCGCGTGCTGGTAGGTGACTCCCGAAGCGATGATACCCAGGTCTAGAGAACCCGTCTCCAACCGGTTGAGCGGCGTGGACTCGGCGTAGCGCCGCAGGCTCTCCACGCGTTGGAGCATAAGCCGGTTTCGCTGTCGCGCATGGTGAGGCACCATGACGTTCTTGACGACGTCTCTGACGTATGGGCGCGACGGCGCCTGGGCCTGGGGCAGCTGTGTCACCAAGCCACGGCCGTGCGAGAGCCTCGTGGTGGTGCGCAGCATGACGGGCGTGTCGGCCTCCTCGGACAAAGCGAAGGCCTCAGCGACGTACTCGTACGCCTCGGCGCTGTCGGCCGGCTCCAGCAGGGGCACCTTGGCGAACCGCGCGTAGTGTCGGTTGTCCTGCTCGTTCTGGGAGGAGTGCATGCCGGGGTCATCGGCGGACAGCACGACGACGCCCGCGTTCACGCCGGTGAGCGACAAGGTCATGAAGGGATCAGCAGCCACGTTGAGACCCACGTGCTTCATCGTCACCAGGCTGCGGGCACCCGCCAGCCCGGCGCCCACGGCGGTCTCCATGGCGACCTTCTCGTTGACGCACCACTGCACGATGACGCCAGGCGCTCCGAGCGCCGCCGCGGTCTCCACGATCTCCGTGGACGGCGTGCCGGGGTAGCCGCACACGAAGCGTGCTCCCGCGCGCAGGGCGCCATACGCCAGAGCTTCGTTACCGGAGAGGAAGAGAGTGCGGTCCACGTCTGGGGATTGTACAGGCAGGCTTCCCGCCGCTGCGACCGCCCCCGAGAAGGAAGCCGGAGACGCGGCGCGAAGCCACAGCTATGGCCACTCGCATCCCAGAGGTACCCCGCGCACGGCTTCGCATCGGCTTCTTCTTGCTTGCCACCGGGGTCTGCGCCGCCGCCGGTTGGCGCATCCCGCTCCTGGTCAGTGTCCTGTCTGTGGTGCTCGCCATCGGCTCGCTCCTGCTCGCCTACCGACGCGGCCGAGCGCTGGCCCTCACCTTCGTGCTCCTCGACTGGCTGGCACTCGGCCTCGTCGTAGCGCTCAGCGGCGGCGTGCGCTCCTGGGCGGTCCTCCTGTCTCCGCTGCTCCTCCTGGCCCACGCCGCGCCATCGCCCCCGCGCGAGTGGGGCGCCCTGCTCACCCCTAGCCTGGCCGGTGTCGCGGTCCTGCTCATCGTCGACCCTTCTCTGGGCGGGAGTCGAGCGCTGGGGATGCTCGAGCTTGGAGCTCTCTGCCTGACGGGTCTCACGCCCCTCGTTTTCGCACG
>CAYMTC010000303.1:0-2948 GCA_964393265.1 uncultured Thermoleophilia bacterium | reverse complement strand
ACCGCAAGAAGGCGCAGATCATCTTCCAGGACCCCTACAACTCGATCAACCCCAAGCAGACCATTTTCGACATCGTCGCCGAGCCGCTGATCGTCAACGAGCTCGTCCACTCCGAGCGCGAGAAGGAGGCGCGGGTCATCCGCGCCCTCGAGGAGAGCGGCCTGCGCCCGGCGCGCGACTACCTCTTCCGCTACCCGCACGAGCTCTCCGGCGGCCAGCGTCAGCGCGTCTGCATCGCCGGTGCCATCGTGCTCGAGCCCGACGTGATCGTGGCCGACGAGCCGGTCGCCTCCCTCGACGTCTCGATCCGCAACGACATCCTCAAGCTGATGGTCGCCCAGAAGGAGAGCCTCGGGGTCACCTACATCTTCATCACCCACGACCTCTCCCTGGCCTGGGTGATCAGCGACCGCATCGCCGTGATGTACCTCGGCAAGATCGTCGAGCTCGGCGAGACCGAGGAGGTCGTCAAGCATCCGCGTCACCCCTACACCAAGGCGCTCATCAGCGTCATCCCGGTGCCCGACCCCAGCAAGAAGCACGCCCGCACCATCCTCACCGGCGAGACGCCCAACCCCATCGACCTGCCCAGCGGCTGTCGCTTCCACCCGCGCTGCCCGGTCGCCATGGAGCGCTGCAAGACCGAGACGCCGAGCGAGGTGGCTGTCGGTGAGGGCCACTGGGCGGCCTGCCTGCGGCTCGGTCACGAGGAGCCTATCGACCTGGGGGAGCAGCGATGAGCGCTGCCGACGGGCCGCGATCTCTGGGGGCGTCTGCTGGCTGATAGCGTGCTACCTGTGGATGGCTCGATCGCACGGGGCGCTACCTGTGTCCTGGGCGACTACGGTTGGGTCGAATCGTACGCGTGGATCTACCGCTGGACGTGGTGGAAGTACTGACCACTCCTGCAGGATGTCATCAGCGCGGCTCCGCCAGTCCCTGGAGCCGCATGCAGGACAGGTAAGCGGCACGGGGGTGCGCGACCATGAAGCGAACGGCACTACTCATCACTGGTATCTTGCTCGTCGCGCTGGCGTTGCTGCCGGCGAGCGCGCTCGCTGAGTCGCCGGCGCCTGCCAAGGAGCTGGTCTTCAAGGTAGGCATCGGCGAAGACGTCGACGGCATGAATCCATTCGCCAGCTGGAGCTCCATAACGTGGGAGGCTTTCCGGCTCAACTACAACTTCCTCACCTGGTACGACGAAGACTACGAGCCCGTGCCAGACCTGGCCACGGAGTGGAGCAGCAGTGAGGATGGCAAGGTCTGGACCTTCACCATCCGGGACGGGGTCACTTGGCACGATGGCGAGCCGTTCAGTGCTAAGGACATCGCGTTCACCTACAACTACATCCTCGACAACGAGCTCTGGGCGTACATCCAGTATCTGGAGCACGTGACCAAGGTGGAGGCGCCAGACGACACCACGCTCGTGATCACATCAGATCGTCCCAACGCGGGCCTGCTGGCGCTGTACATCCCCATCCTGCCTGAACACCTCTGGAGCGACATCAAGGGCGAGAAGGCCGAGAGCCTCACCGATCCGCCCGTCGTGGGCACCGGCCCCTTCATGATCGACGAGGTCAAGAAGAGCCGCTACGTGACCATGAAGGCCAACAAGGACTACTTCGAGGGCGCGCCCACCATCGACAAGGTCATGTTCCAGATCTACCAGAACGCCGATTCGCTGGTGCAGGACTACAAGGCTGGCAACCTCGACATCGGCGTGTTCGAGTCGCCCACCTACCTGCGCTCTGTTCAGAGCATGAAGGGCTCAGAGGCGGTCGCCGTAGACCGCATCGGCTTCCACGAGCTGGGCTTCAACTGCTGGGACGACCCGGCCTCCAAGGGCAATCCACTGCTGTTGGACGCGCGCATCCGCCAGGCTGTGCACTATGCCATCGACAAGGACAAGATCTCGCAGCAAGCCATGGACGGTAAGGCCACGGCGGGCAGCGGCGTCATCTCGCCAGCAGCCGGCGACTGGCACTGGGCTCCAGCCGATGAGCAGAAGGTCACCTTCGATCCAGCGAAGGCCAAGCAGATCCTCGAGGATGCCGGATACACGGACAGCGACGGCGACGGCATCCGCGAGTCCAAGGACGGCGACAAGCTGAGCTTCCGCTTCGACGTCATGAGTGCCTACTCCAATGACGTCACCGCCGGCAAGATGATCGTCACCTGGCTTAAGGACGTCGGTATCGAGGCTAAGCTCAACATCGCTGACGAGGGCGCCTTCGGCGACCGCGTCTACGACAACGCCGACATGGACATGTACATCTGGAGCTGGGGCGGAGACATCGACCCCGGCTTCATGCTGTCGTGTTTCACCACCGAGCAGATCCTCAACTGGAGCGACTGCTGCTACAGCAACGCCGAGTTCGACGAGATGTACCGCGAGCAGGCGGCCGCCATCGACAGGGCCGAGCGCATCGAGATCGTGCACCAGATGCAGCAGCACCTCTATGAGCAGGCTCCCTACATCATCCTTTGGTACAACGTCGACTGCCAGGCCTATCGCACCGACAAGTGGACGAGCTACCAGCTCGTGCCCAAGCAGGACGGTCGGCCCATCTGGACTTTCCTGCGTGGCACCTATCAGAACGTCAAGCCTGTAGAGGCCACTGAAGCAGACTCCGGCGGCCTGTCCGGTGGTGCCATCGCTGGCATCATCATCGCCGCTGTCGTCGTCGTCGGCGGCGTCGTATGGCTGCTTCTCCGCGGCCGTCGCGGAAGCGGCCCGGTCGAAGAGGCGTGACCGTGGTCACAAGCGCCGTACAGCCGGCCGGACTCCCGGCCGCGTTCGACCTATGGCCAGAAGAGGCTCTGGAGGCCATTCATCAGGCTTCACTGCAGCTGCTCGAGCGCGCCGGTGTGCGGGTCGATTCTGCAGCGGCTCGTGAGAGATCGGAAGAGCACACGTCTGAACTCCAGTCACCGCTCATTATCTC
>CAYMTC010000302.1:0-2968 GCA_964393265.1 uncultured Thermoleophilia bacterium | reverse complement strand
TCTCGAAGCCGTCCATCTCGACGAGCAGCTGGTTGAGCGTCTGCTCGCGCTCGTCGTGGCCGCCACCCAGCCCAGCGCCGCGATGCCGTCCCACGGCGTCGATCTCGTCGACGAAGATGATGCACGGCGCATGCTGCTTAGCCTGCTCGAAGAGGTCGCGCACGCGCGAAGCGCCGACGCCGACGAACATCTCGACGAAGTCTGATCCGGAGATGCTGAAGAAGGGCACGCCTGCCTCCCCGGCGACCGCGCGGGCCAGCAGCGTCTTGCCCGTGCCAGGAGGGCCGTACAGCAGCACACCCTTGGGGATACGCGCGCCGAGCTGCTGGAACTTCTTGGGGCTCTCGAGGAACTCCTTGATCTCCTGGAGTTCCTCGACCGCTTCATCCACACCCGCCACGTCGCGGAACGTCACCTTTGGTGCGTCCGGGCTGACACGGCGTGCACGGCTCTTGCCGAAGCTCATCACCTTGGAGCCACCGCCCTGCATCTGGTTCATGATGAACAGCCAGAACCCCAGGATGAGGATGAACGGCAGTATGAACGTGAGTGCGCTGCCCCACCACGATGAGCCGCCCTTGACCGGATCGACCGCCACTTCGGGGTGCTCGGCTAGCAGCGCGTCCAGCGCCTCGTCTGAAACGTAGGTGACCTCGTATGACGGCTGGCTGCTGCCTTTCAGAGTGACCTTCATGGTCTGATCGGTGACGTTAGGCGACACCGACTTCACTTGGTCGGCCTGCAGGTCTGCCGTGAAACTCGGCGCCGGGCCGGAGAAGCTCTTACTCTCGCCGCTTTCTCCGCTCCGCATGACCCACTGGACGACGATGGCCAGCACGATGACGATGAGGATAGGGAAGAAGGCACTGCGGATGAACCTGTTCACATCTGCCTTTCTCGGTGAGGTCCGCTCTTGATCAAGACGCCGGCCCTAGGAGGCCGACAAGCGGCGAGATCCTGGGTGGGACTTCAGACGGTAGCATACCCGCCGCGAACGGCAAAGAAGCGCGCGTGGCAGACCACTCTTCGCACTGCCGTGTCGGCCGGCGCCACACGGACCGCGAGCAAGCCCGTACGCGTCAGAGCAGCGTCTCCGATCCACTTGTGAGCTCGTGCGCCACCTCCGGCTTCAACGTGCCTATGTAGTCCAACGTGCGGAAGTGTTCTGCCAGGTCCAGGCCATAGCCCACCACGAACTCGTCGGGGATCTCGAAGCCCACGTACTTGCACGGTAGCTGGATGCGCCGACGCGAGGGCTTGGTGAGCAGTGCGCAGATCTCGAGCGTTGCCGGGTGGCGAGCGGACAGGTTCTTGAGCAGGTAGTTGAGTGTGAGGCCGGAGTCGATGATGTCCTCGACGATCAGCACGTGACGATCGGCGATGTCGGTGTCGAGGTCCTTCAGGATGCGCACCACCCCCGACGAGTCTGTCGCCGAGCCGTAGCTGGATACGGCCATGAAGTCCAGCGCACTGGGCACAGTGAGCGCCCTGGCTAGGTCGGCCATGAAGAAGACCGCGCCGCGCAAGATGCCGATGAGCAGCAGATCGCGACCCGCGTAGTCGCGAGAGATGCGGTCGGCAAGCTCCTGGACCTTCTGATGCAGTTCCTCGCGTGAGATGAGGATGCGATCGATGGCCTCGTGCATGTCCGCCTTTCCGGGACTACCGGCCGGCCTAGCAGGCGCCGTTCGGCAGCTCGTCCAACTGAACGGTGAAAGCTGTACTCTCGGTCACCCGACAGCTTTCCGCAACCCGGCCCTGCAGTCCTCGCGCCGTGGACTCGACCCACGCCACCGCCCCGCCAGCTTCTATCACGATGGCTCGGCGGCGGCGGGCCGCCGGCATGTGCTGCTCGCGCAGGAAGCGAGCCAGCGACGTCTCTGCGCCCAACCCGAGGGGCGCGAACCGGTCGCCTGTCCGGGGATGACGCACCAGCAGCTCGTGCGGCAGCGAGGAGAACCCAAGGCACACCGAAGTCTTCGGCGACCGATGGTCGCCGCCGGCCACGGACTTCAGCGTCAGGCGACGCCCGCAGAATTCGACGTGTGCGGCTGGAGCACCCGGCGCCGGAACGTGGACGGACAGGGGCGCGCAGTCGTGCGTAGGGGCCATCGGCCGAAGGACGAGAGTATCCCGCTCGCGTATGGCCTCCCACCGTCCGCGCAGGCTGCGCCGCCGCGGACTGCCGGCCCCACCCACGAGCGCGCGGAGAGCCGCGGTGGTCTCGCGTGACACCAGTGCTCCGGGACCGATCGCACTCTGCGCCAGCCTTCGCAGCACGAGTGTCTGCAGACCCGGCGGCTCCGCTCCCAGCCGACGCAGGTCGATCCTCAGCTCTTCTGCCGCATCGTCCTTCTCGACCCCCACACGAGCCCACGCCTCATCGGTGAGGCGGGTGAGGACCTCGTGCTCCTCAAGCAGCGCATCGCCCGCCGCGGCCAGCGACTCGGCGGCGCGAGGGCTGACCCGCTCCAAGACCGGCAGCGCCTCGAGGCGCAGCAGGTTACGAGAGTAGTCGGGGCGCAGGTTACTCTCGTCGAGTCCCCAGACGATGCCCGCCGCGTCGCAGTACGCCCGTACCTCAGCGGCGCGCAGACAAAGAAGCGGCCGCACGGATCGTCCGGCCCGCGGCGGCAGCGCGCCAAGAGCCGACGGAGCGCCGTACTTGGCGAGGCGAGAGAGGATAGTCTCGGCCCTATCGTCGAGGGTGTGACCGGTGGCGATGAGGTCGTAGCCCGGGTCGTCGAGCAGCCGCGCGGCTGCGTCGAGCCGCAGCCGACGTGCGCGATCCTGGAAATGTGGCCCGCGCAGCCTCTCCTCGAGGATGACCGACTGGAGCGGGATCGAGGCGTCGGCACACGCTCTCACGACGATGTCCCGATCGCGCCGGGACTGCTCGCCACGCGTGGCGTAGTCCACGTAGATCGGAAGAGCACACGTCTGAACTCCAGTCACCGCTCATTATCTC
>CAYMTC010000301.1:0-2969 GCA_964393265.1 uncultured Thermoleophilia bacterium | reverse complement strand
CTGCTCGAGCGCCGGCGGCGCGCCGAGAGGGCCCTGGTCGCGGTGGTCGCCGAGTGCTACGTGAAGGGCGTCAGTACGCGCCGCGTCGACGGCCTCGTGAAGACGCTCGGCATCGAGAGCATCTCGAAGAGCCAGGTCAGTGAGATGGCCAAGAGCCTCGACGAGGAGGTGGCCGCCTTCCGTTCCCGCCCTCTGGACGCCGGTCCCTACCCCTACCTGTGGCTCGACGCCCTGGCGATCAAGGTACGCGAGCAGGGGCGCATCGTGCGCTGCGCCTGCGTCGTGGCCAGCGCGGTGAACGCCGACGGCCTGCGCGAGATCCTCGGGCTCGACACCTTCACGAGCGAGGACGAGGCTGCCTGGCGGGTCTTCCTCTCGGGTCTCACGGAGCGCGGCCTCGCCGGCGTGCAGCTGGTCGTCAGCGACGACCACCGCGGCCTCACGAACGCAATCGACGCGCTGCTGCCCGGAGCGGGCTGGCAACGCTGCCGCACGCACTTCATGCGCAACCTGCTCACCCGCGTGCCCAGGAGCGCCCAGCCCTTCGTGGCCACCCTGGTGCGCACCGTCTTCGCGCAGCCCTCGGCCGAGGAGGTCGCGGCGCAGCTCGGCCGCGTGGTCGAACAGCTGCGGGGCCGCTTCCCGCAGGTCGCCGAGATGCTCGAGGACGCGGCCCCCGACGTGACCGCCTTCGCCGCCTTCCCGGTCGAGCACTGGCGCCAGACCTGGTCGAACAACCCCCAGGAGCGCCTGAACCGTGAGATCCGCCGGCGCAGCGACGTGGTCGGCATCTTCCCCGACCGCGCCGCGGTGATCAGGCTGGTCGGCATGGTGCTCGCCGAACAGCATGACGAGTGGGCGGTCGCGCGCCGCTACATGAGCGCCGGCTCGCTGGCGAAGCTCGCTCCGACGGCGCTCATCGAGCTCGAGGAGCACGAGGAGGTGGCGCCTCAGCTCATGGCGAGCTGAGCATCAGGAAAGCCGATGGAGCGGAGACGCTCGTACACCACCTTGACGGACGTGGCCTACGCCGAAGCGCACCCCGTCGGTGCTGCCCCAACATGACTACGCTACGATGCCATCAAGCAGACACACTGTCTCTTCTGCTGGCACCAGAGATGGGGGCATCCCCGGTCGTCATACCACTTGCTTCAGACACTGTTGTACGATATTGGATAGTCTCACCGTACCACCACTGGCGTCTCACCTACGCCCCGGACCGCACAGCGGCACAGAGTCATCATGTGGTGCCATTCTCTGAGGAGCCTGACACGTACGACTCAACACACATGAGCGTGGCCCAGGTGGCGGCACACACAGGTGGACAGCACTCAAGTACCATCTGCCCAGGCTGTGTAGCGTGACCTGAGCACACGAGACAAGGCCCACAGCATCGTCTGCTTCTGCAAGCGCGTCAATCATTCGAGCGTGGTGGAGGTCGGATACGGCAATGGGGCAGTGCTCGCCGAACTCGCCCGACGTGCCTTCGGCGACCACTACTGGGGCTTGGAGATTCGCCAAGAGAACGTTGACGCCACGCGTGATCGGAGCATCACAGGCTTGCAGGAATGCAGACTCTATGAGGGGCTGTCCATTCCCTATCAGACCGACTCGTTCGATCTTGTCGTGTTGACACACGTGGTCGAGCATCTTGAGAATCCACGAACACTGATCACAGAGGCTGCGCGCGCGGGCCGCGCAGTGCTTGTCGAGGTACCGTTAGAGGACACCCTGCGATTACCACTCGACTACGTGCCGTCATCCCTGGGCCATATCAACTACTACTCCAGCAGGACCATCCGACACCTCTTGCAGACATGTGATTTGAGAATCGTCGCGCAGCAGACGACCAATCCTTCACGAGAGGTGTACGAGCACAGAATGGCGAGACGTAGCCGTATGGCCCACGCCATCAAGCAGGTGGGGCTGCGCACACTCCCAGGTGTTGCGCGACGGCTGGCCACATACCACGAGACGCTGCTGGCGATTCCAGCACACGAACCCGATTCGAGACGACAAGGGCGCCGCACTCACGCAGAAGGTAGCCTGCCGTGACCCAGGGCTCCAACTCTCGTCCTTCGGGGGACACCCAGCCACGTACGCACGCCCTACAGGACCACTATGACACGAAGTACGCCGCACCTCCCGCGCGGCCAATCCAGCCAGCTCGCTACACGGCACGACCACGCAACAGGTATGAGGCCGTCACGTACCTAGCTGGCTGCGGCACCAGGGCGCTCGACATTGGCGCCGGCAGCGGGGAAGTCATGTTGGCTGTTCGACGCCGGTTCGATTCACTGGTCGGTCTTGAACTGAGTTCTCCGCGCGCCGAGCAGCTTCGCAGTCTCTTTCAGAACGATCCTGCCGTGGACATCATCCACGACGAGTTCCCGACTCTGTCGAGCCGTTTGGCGGACGCCGAGTTCGATGTAGTCATCATGTGCGCGGTGATTGAACACCTGATCGATCCCATAGCCGCACTGCGCGAGGTACGCCGCATCCTTGCGCCGAACGGAAGGGCCATTATTGACACACCCAACATCGCTAAGTGGACACGTCGCGTGAAGCTTGGCCTGGGACGCTTCCCATCGACAGCGTCAATCGACGAAGGCCTCCTCATGTACGATCGTCGTACGCCGACCACACAGTATGACGAAGGACACCTTCACTACTTCACCCTCAGGTCCCTGACGAGAGTCTGCATCGAGCGTGCGGGCTTCCGTCGCGTTGTCCCATTCGGCTATGGGAAGCACTTCTGGCTCAGTCACGCTGTACCCACGCTCTTCTCCGAGGCATGCGTGATTGCGTACGCGTGAGGGACGTGCCACAGCCCTACGGGCCGACGCCGCGTTCCACGGCGTAGCTGACTAGCTACCTGCTGGCAGTCATCCGCTTCATACCGGCGGTGCCCACACTTGTAGTGCTCCCCGCATCTCAAGCCACCGCCAGTAGTTGTTGAGCTCGGTACT
>CAYMTC010000300.1:0-2977 GCA_964393265.1 uncultured Thermoleophilia bacterium | reverse complement strand
GGGTGCGCACCGTCATCTGCGACGAGGCCGCGTGCCGTGAGCTGCATGCGGCCACGCTGCGTGTACTGGGGGAGACCGGCGTCGAGGTGCAGCACGAGGGGGCGCTCGATCTGCTGCGCAAGGCCGGTGCACAGGTGGACGGTGCGCGCGTCCGCCTGCCCGCCGGGCTGGTCGATGACGCGCTCGCCGCCGCGCCGCGCACGGTGCAGATGGCGGCACGGCCTCGGCAGGGCGAGGCGGCAGGTCCGGCGGCTCAGGCACGCGCCGGCTCTCTTGAGCTGCGCTCTGGGATCACGTACTTCGGCAGCGGCTCGGACTGTCTCTACCTTCTCGGCCCGGGCAGCCGCGACCGTCGGCCGGTCAGGCTCGCCGACGTCGAGGAGCTGGCGGCACTGCAAGACAAGCTTGCCAACTTCGACTTCGTCATGTCCATGGCGCATCCGTCGGAGGTGCCGCCGGCGTATGCCGACGCGGCGCAGTTCGCGGCCATGCTCCGCGCTACGGCCAAGCCCATCCTCATGGTCACTGCCCGCTCTGCGGCTCTACCTGTCATGAAAGAGATGGCGGCAGTGTGTGGCGCCGCCGACAGCTGGGGCATCTACGCCATGCCCACACCGCCGCTGGTGCACGGCCGCGAGTCGGCCGAGACGCTCATCGCCTGTGCGCGGCTCGACGTGCCCATGGCATACGCCACGGCGCTGCTGCAGGGCGCCACTGCGCCCGCCTCACGCGCCGGTATGGTCGTCATCGGCAACGCCGAGGCACTCAGCGGCTTGGTCATCACCCAGCTCGCAAAGCCGGGAGCGCCCTACGTGTACGGCGTCGCCCAGGGCGCTCTCAACCTGCGCACGAGCCACGTGCTCTACAACGCGCCCGAGAGCTACGCCATCCAGCAGGCCTGCGTCGACCTGGCCGACTTCTACGGCCTGCCCTCGTTCGGCTACGGCGGCGTCACCGACTCGCCGTTGCTCGATGAACAGTGGGCACTCGAGGCAGGGTCGTCGCTGGTGGCCAACGCGATCTCGGGAGTCACCCTGCTGCACGACATCGGCTACGCGGCGTCGGGCACAGCCAGCTCGTTCGAGAGCATGGTGGCCATGGACGAGATGGTGGCTTGGGTCAGGGCGTACCTCGAGGGCGTCACCATCGACGCACAGGCGCTGGCCGTCGACGAGATCGCTGCTGTGGCGCCGGGTGGCACGCACCTAGGGCGGCAGTACACGCGTCGTCACTACCGCGACTGGTTCATGTCAGATCTCTTCAGCCAACAGTCCCACGAAGCCTGGGAGTCCGCTGGCGCCACGAGCTTCCTGCAGCGTGTGGCAGAGCGCACGACGCAGCTGCGCGCGGAGCGCTCGTACCACCTTGCCGAGGACTCGGTCGCCGAGTTGGAGCGTCTCGTGAAGAAGGTGGAGGGCCTCAGTGCCTCGGCAGGACAGGGAGCATGACCGCCGGCGATGACGGTAAAATCAGATGTGTGTGTGCTATCGTTCACAAATCCCGATGAGGCCCGTAAGCACCGTATCGGCCGCTGCGCATACCACGCTGATCGGGGTCTCTGTCGCTGACCGCGCGGCCGGTCAGTCCAACTGGAGAGGAGGCTGAACCTGGTGGACTCTAGGATCCCCACTCGCATGGGTGACGGGTCGCTCGTCGAGATGACCCGTGACGAGATCAAGGCCGACCTCGAGGCCGGTATGCAGCTGGCCATGAAGCGCGCCAAGGTGCCGGCGCTCACGCAGGACGAGCTCGACCATCTGCTCGACATCTACGCCTCGCCGGCGCGCTTCACCGCCGTGGACATCGGGCAAGAGGTCGTCATGACCAACGACGGCACCGGCACCAAGCACATCGGCAACCGTGTGCAGGACCTGCAGTCGTTCGAGGCACTGCTCGGCGTCGACATCGTCGAGCTCTGGCAGATCGACTACTCCTACAAGGCGATCAAGCCCAACATCGCGCACGAGTGCCAGTCGATGAAGATCGCCCAGATGCTGCTCACCAACCCGGTGCAGTACGGCGCCATGCCCGACCTGGGGCGCTACTCCAAGCCGGACGGTCCCATCCCCAACTGGTCGGAGCTGCTGCCGCTGGGCAGGATCGACGAGGCCCGGGCCGCCCAGCTGGAGGCCAAGGAGATGCTCGTCGACGACATCATGTTCGTCGCCGGCAACATGGTGGCGGCCGGCACCGACGGCATCGACATGGACACCACCGCCGCCTCCGGTGACGCCGACTTCCTGGCCGCTCTGACGGCCGCCCGCAAGCTGCGCGAGAAGTACCCCTGGTTGGGCATCGAGATCGGCATGGCGGCCGAGTTCGTGCTCGGCATGCACGGCGAGTTGGAGTTCGACGGCGAGCGGCTGGCCGGCATGTGGCCGCGCGACCAGCTGCGCATGGTGCAGCAGGCCGGCGCCTCCATCTACGGGCCGGCCGTCAACATCAACACCGGCAAGTCGACGGCCTGGAACATCGCTCGCGCCATCACCTTCATCAAGCCGGCCATGGAGATCGCCGAGATCCCCGTCCACGTCAACGTGGGCATGGGCGTGGGCGGCGTGCCCACCTGCGTCTATCCCCCGGCCGACGCCACCTCGCGGGCCTCCAAGGCGTTCGTCGAGATACTCAAGGTCGACGGCTACTAGGTGGGCACCGGCGACCCCCTCGGTATGGAGGTCGCCCACACGCAGGCCTCGGGCATGGGCGGGATGCGTGCCGCCGGAGATCTGGTAGCGCGCATGCAGATGTCCAAGAGGATGCGTCTGGCGGAGGCCAAGGCATACGTCGCTGGCAAGCTCGGCTGCGGTGTGCGTGACCTCTCCGACCCCACTGCCATGGAGCAGATCAGGCTCGAGAAGGGCCTGGGCACCCTGGCGTTCACCTCCTCGGTCCACCCCGACGAGCCGGGCATGATCGAGGCCAAGTTCAACATCGCCAAGACGCTCGACATCCCCATCAACTGCGTCGAGCGGTTCAA
>CAYMTC010000299.1:0-2983 GCA_964393265.1 uncultured Thermoleophilia bacterium | reverse complement strand
CGTAGGCCGCCGTGGATCTACCCGGTCGACGGCAAGCCACGACCGCTGCCCTGGTCGCACCGCTGCTTGTGCTGCTCATCGCCTTCAGCATGCAGACCGGCTCGGCGCTCGCTACACGGGTCATCGACGCGGCCGGCATCGTGCAGGCACTCTGGCTGCGGACGGCGATCGCAGCGGCCATGCTGGTCGTGGCGCGCCCGCGACTGCTGCGCCTGCCGGCACGGGGCGAGCGAGCGCCTGTGCTGGGGCTGATCTTCGCCCTGTTCGCCATGAACCACAGCTTCTACGGGGCGATCACGTACGCTCCCTTGGGTGTGGTGGTGTCCATCGAGTTCTTGGGGCCGCTGGCCGTGGCGGTCGCCGGCTCTCGGCGGCCCCTCGACTTCCTCTGGGTGGCTCTTGCCGGAGCCGGCGTCTTCCTGTTGGCGGGACCCACCGGGTCGGTCGGCACGATAGGCCTGTTGCTCTCACTCTCAGCAGGGGTGTGGTGGGCTCTGTACCTCGTAGCCGGCAAGAGGGCGGTGCGGTCCCTGCAGCCGCTGCAGGTCACGACGCTGATGCTCGTGGGCTCCACGGTCTTGATAAGCCCTCTGCTGGCCGTGACGGGGTTCCAGACGAACGACTTGCCGCGAGTCCTGGGACTGGGCGCCGCAGTGGCGGTGCTCTCATCGGCGTTCCCCTACCTGTTGGAGCTGGCCGCGCTCCGCTTGGTGCGCGCGGCCACCTACAGCGTCTTGCTGAGTCTTGAACCCGCGGTGGCGGCGCTCAGCGGGTTCCTCATCCTCGGCCAGCGGCTCACGGTCACCGAGCTGCTGGCCGTCGGAGCGGTCGTCGTAGCCGCCGCGGGGGCAAGTTGGCGCGACGTGCGGGCGGAACCGGAGGTGCCGCCAGCGCCGTAGCGGGCCGGCTCGAGCCCAGGCGCTGCCGGCGAGTCGTCAAGCGCGGCACTTGACCGTTCGCTCGCGCGGATGACAGCGTGAGAGGTACGGCGTGGGCGAGCCCAAGCCGAGAGCGCCCTATCGGGTACGAGCAGACGTCAGGAGGCACGTGGGCGAGACCGGGAGAGAGGCGCGCGCGGAGGCGCGGCTGCGACGGCAGCGCGTGAAGGTGTTCTCAGCCCTCGGCGTGGCCGCTGCCGTCCTCGTGCTCGTCCTGGTGCTCCTGTTCACGGTGGGTCCGTGGGGCTCGCCCATGGAACGCCCGGGCGAGCCCCCCTTGGGCTATCTCGTGGAGCCCGGCGGGAACCGGCAGTACCGCGTCACGGCGTGGACGTTCGGCGACAGAGCCTCGTTCAAGCAGGCGGTCCGCGCCTCGGCGATCGATGAGGTGGACTTCGACTGGTACCAGAGCCGGGCGGACGGCCGTGTCGTGGCAACGGCAGAAGATCTGGAGCTCGTGGCACTGGTGCGATCGCACGAGCTCAACGTGTTCGCGACTGTCACCAACGCACCCGAGCCGGGCGCTGCGTTCAGCGGCGAGCTGGCGGCGGCGATCCTGGCTACGCCAGAGGCTCGCCGCCGCCACATCGACGCCTTGGTCGACCTGGCGGTCACGAAGGGCTACGACGGCGTGGACCTCGACTGGGAGGACGTGCACGCCGAGGATCGCGAGCGCTTCTCGCTCTTCGTGGAGGGTCTGGGAGACGCGCTGCACGACGCCGGGCGCCTCCTGTCCATCGCTGTGCCGGCCAAGACGGCCGAGCCCGGCCGCTGGCCGGCCCAGCAGGCGATGGACTACGCGCGCCTGGGTGCCGCGGTGGACGAGTTCAAGATCATGACGTACGCGTACAGCGGCCCCTGGAGCGAACCGGGGCCGCAGGCGCCGTTGGATTGGCTGGACGAGGTACTCAGCTTCGCTGACGAAGCGGTGCCGCCCGAGAAGACGTACATGGGCGTGCCCTTCTTCGGCTTCAGCTGGCGCGCCGGTACGGCCCGGGCCATGACGGCCAAAGAGGTGGCCGGCCTACCGGAGCGCTTCTTCGCCAATGCGGATCGTGACCCGGCGTCTGACGAACTGGTGCTGCGGTTCGTCGATGACTACGGCGTCGCACATCTGGCCTACGTGCAGGACCGGCGCGCCCTGGAGTCCAAGCTGGGCCTGCTACGTGCCAAGCACCCCGACGTCGCCGGCATCGCTCTCTGGGTGATGGGGCAGGAGGCGCCTGGCTTCTGGGAGCAGGTGCGTCGCTCCTTGCGCTGAGCGCGGCGGGGGCTACCGGCCGGAGGGTGGACGGGCCGTCTGCTGGTACGTGTGAGGCGTCTTCTCGAACTCCGCGATCTGGCGTCTCCATAGAAGCCACGAGAGCACCGTCACGATCAGTCCGACGACGAAGAACAGGGGCTGCAGGAAGCTGCTGAGGCCTATGAGCGCGATCTGGATCACGATCCAGACGATGAGGATGACCCCGGCCGTCAGTGAGACCACGCACGCCAGCGGCCGCCGGCGGAGCAGCCCGAGCGTAGCCACCCACGCTGACCCAGACACCACGAGCAGGAGCAGTATCCCTGGGATGAGGGTGCTGCTGAACACGGGGTTCTCGAACCATGCCTTTGGCAGCCCGTCGGGAAAGACGATGAGGTAGACACCACCGCCAGTGCCGCTGATGGCAACGACAAGGTTGAGCACGGCCAACACGCCTCTGAGCATCTCGTCCCTCACACGGTGAACGTCGCCGCGGCCTTTGGCAGTCTGCAGAAAAGGCCGCGGCGCACACGCTACAACGTTGCGGCAGTGGCGCGCCAGCGAAAGCACGCTGGGTGAGGGGCCGGGCCGCGCGAAGTGACACGCGGCCCGGCCCCCGACTGCGCCGCCATCTTCGGATTCAGCGCCGTATCTTCCAGACCGTCGCCTCGCCGCAGTCACGCGCGGCTGGACCGCTCTCCCCCACCACCCAGAGGCTGTGCGGGCCGGCTGCGAGGATCACCTGGCCGCGTGCGTTGTACCTGCCGCTCCTGTCCCAGGAGGTGCGCCAGACGCCGCCGCC
>CAYMTC010000298.1:379-2985 GCA_964393265.1 uncultured Thermoleophilia bacterium | reverse complement strand
ACACCCTATCCTACACTCTTTCCCTACACGACGCTCTTCCGATCTCGCGGCTGAACCAGAGGCCGAGCTCCAGGCAGCAAGCGAAGCGGACGTCGAGGTGGACGCCGAGCGCGCAGCCGCGGCCGATGCAGACGCCGACGCCGACGCCGAGATCAGGGTCGATGAGATAGACAGTGCGATGGGAGAGGACGAGTCGGCCGGTGAGACGGCCGAGCCGTTCGCGACTGTCGTAGAGATGGCTGAGCCCGCGGACGAGGTCGACACGGCGGCGGAGAAGGAGCCGCAGGCCGCCGCTGATGTGACGTCACTCGTCGACGAGGCCTTAGCTGCGCTTGAAGACCAGTCGGCGGCGATGAGTGTAGAGCAGGAAACCGGCGCTGCGGCAGTCGCCGCGACGCAGGTAGGTCTCGAACAGCACGCTGAGCAGCGACCCGAGGAGGCCGCACCAGCTGTCACGACCGGCAGCGAGACCGAGGCCGTCCAGAGCCACCCAGTGGTGGCTGAAGGACCCTCTGCGGCGGAGGTCTCAGAATCTGACACGGCCGAGCTCGAAGTGCTCACCGCCGAGACGGCCAGAACCCGGCCAGAGACAGGCGATCTTGAGGCGTCCAGCGCTGCGGCTGGCGAGGCACAGCCGCCGCTGGCTCGGACTCAGGATGTCGCGACGGTAGACAGCGAGATGTCACGGACGGAAGCACTCGAGTCGGCACAGCGGGAGGCTGAGACGATAGGGGTGGGTGCAGCCGGACTCGCGGAGACGGAGTCTGTGCCCATCGTCGATCTCGCCGAGCAGGAGGGGTCGGGCGAGCCGCTGGCCGCGGGAGAGGAGCTGGCCGCCGACGCTCGCGAGCCGGAGGTCGTGGATCAGGCAGAGATGCGCAGGCGCATCGAAGAGACGCGCAACCGCCTGAAGGCGAAGGCCTTTGACGCTATGACCAGTGGCGAGGCGGCTCTGCTGTCGCGCGACAGTGGCCGCGAGCAGCCGCCGTCCGACACCGCCGTGGGTCTCGATGACGACGTGGCCGACGTGCTCGACCGTTCCCTGTCGCAGGACGAGTACTGACGGCTTGATGCTCCTGCGGACCGTGGGCGACGAGAGGCGGCCCTATGGGATGCTCTGGCCGCCAGACTGGTCTGCGAGAGGATGCTGAGGCGGCTCGTCCGCCGGCGGTGGCTCGCCTCCTGCTGATCTGTGGCGCGACCTACGCTGCTCTTCTCTTGTGCCCCGATGCGTGTCCGGGCGCGCGCTGAGTGGCTTGTGCAGATGATGGCCCAGGTGAAGGGCGCAGGCTATGAGGGCGGCGCCTAGGAGCGCCGCTCCTGCCGGTACGGTGCGGTCCTCGAGAAGCACGAAGAAGTACCACCATACCTTCATGCCCAGTCCGAGATGGACGGCGAAGAAGGCCGTCGCGATGCCGATGCCTAAGAGACCAGCCCATGCCGGGAACCGGGACACAGGCCACGGCCCGTATCGCGCGAGCGGCCAAAGGAGCGCCGCGGGCAGTACAAGGATGATGGAGAACGGATTCACCGTGAGCACGAGGAAAGCGACCGCGAGAAGCACCGCGTGCACAACGGTGACGGTGGCCTCTCGCGGGACCGGTGTGCGGCGCAGAAGCATCCGTTCGATGACGTGCGCGTAGTAGACGATAGCGACGAGGATGCCTGCCAGGAACAGAAGGCGGAAGTACCGCGGCTGTGCGGCGATCCACGAATCGGGTGGCACACCGAGTCCAGGACTGCCGGGCAGGAGGCCGACCAGGTTGGCGAGGTACACCAGGACAAGCATCGCGATCCAGGGCGCGTAGCGTACCGCGTAGAGAAGCCACGCGGGCCCCAGCGTCTGGCGACGCCGGCGCTGTGCCGCGAGCAGGTCCACGGTCACGACCACCAGCGGCATGAGCATGACAGTGATCGCGAAGCGTAGAGCAAGCCCAGGAAGGCGTCGGTGCCGCGAGAAGAAGAGGCCAGGACCCGCGCCGGGCAGGCCGGCTGTCGCTGCGTCAATGGACAAAGTGAGCCGTTCCACGGCTCGTCCCGCGCGCCGTAGGGTGCTCTGCGAGACCCACGACACGTCGTCGTCGAGTGGTGTCGCGCGCGCGCCGGAGACACTGACGGCAAGGGCGGGGATACCTCGCTCGACGAACGGCGCCTCGTTGCCGCCACCTAGCGGGACAGCGAGGTGGAGCACCTGGCTGAAGATGTTGGGCACGGAGGACGGGAGGCGTGCTTCGGCCTTGCCCGCGTCTGCGGCAACGGCCCAGAGCCATGCCGGCGCCATGTCGTCACCCTCGGACCACCCGTGAAGACGGATGCGCTGTGGCTGCGGCGTGGCCAACTGCTCGAGTGTGAGAGCTGCCACGATACGCATGTCGGGGTGGGCTTCCAGGAACGCAAGGGTGCCGACTGTCCCATGGGTGTCTCCGTCGGTGAAGAGGAAGATGATCGAGCGCGCGTGACGCTGTGCGCTCATGCCGCGAGCCAACTCGAGCAGCGTCGCTACCCCGGATGCGTTGCTGTTGGCGCCCTGACGGTGAAGGGGAGACACATCGCGGTTGGCGAGCACGACTATCGTCTCTCTGGTGTCGCCGGGGGATCGGGCCCAC
>CAYMTC010000298.1:0-369 GCA_964393265.1 uncultured Thermoleophilia bacterium | reverse complement strand
CACACATTTTGGAGAGCGCGCTCCTCACCGTCGACAGTCCGCACGAACCCCTCGACATGCGGCCTGAGCCCTGCTTGCTCCAGTGACTCGCTGATCCACAGCGCTGCGCGGTTGCTGGCATCCGAACCCGTGGTGCGCTGCGGGTACTCCTCGGCGAGCGTGCGGAGGTCGGCCATGGCCCGTTCGGCGTCGAACGTCGGCGTGGCGTCGCTGAGCCGAGGTACATCGACGGGACGCAGCGCTATCAGTGAGAGGAATGCAAGGAGGATCGCCGCCAGCCAGGTTCTGCTGTACAGCTTGAGATCGGGCAGGACGCCCCCCTTTCGGAGACTCGGAGATGCTACCAGAAGCTGACGGCGGAGAACGCCT
>CAYMTC010000297.1:0-2985 GCA_964393265.1 uncultured Thermoleophilia bacterium | reverse complement strand
CGCGTTCTCACGGCCCGCCGCGCTCCTGCACCGCGCCGCGCTCCTGCACCGCGCCGCGCTCCTGCACCGCGCCGCGGTCATCATCGAGAGGGGTCGCACCGGTGTGCGTCGCTTGGTGACCATCGCGGGTCGGCCGAACAGCTCCGACAGGCGGCTGCTCAGGGCTGCGCGGGCGACGTCGGGGGTGCCCGTGACGGAGGGCAGAAGCGGGGTTCTTGGGATGCAGCGAGACGGCATATTGTCTCAACTGCCCTTGTTGGCGCTGCGATCCGCAACGGGAGGATCCGGCCAGACTCGCGTAACCACTGCATATAGATTAGTCACTGACACTTGTGCATCGCCGTGCGGCGGGTCTACAATGCACCACCGCCTCGTGGGGAAAGGAGCACAATGCGTCTCGTACACAAACTCATGCTGAGCGTCGCTCTGCTCGCGGTCGCCGCCCTTGTGGTGGTCGTCGCGGGCTGTGGTGGCGACGACGGCGATCAGGGGGGAGCGGAGTCACCAGAGCCGGTCAAGTCGGCTAAGATCGGCATCTCACAGATCGTGAGCCATCCGGCTCTCGATGCGTGCGTCAAGGGCTTCAAGGACGTCCTCGCAGAAGAGGGCTGGGTCGAGGGCGAGAACGTGGAGTATGACCTCCAGAACGCCCAGGGCGACATCGCCACGGCTACCAGCATCGCTGACAAGTTCGCCGCCGAGGACCTCGACCTCATCTACGGCATCGCGACACCTACCAGCCAGGCTGTCGCCAAGGCCACCAGCACCATCCCGCTTGTGTTCAGCGCGGTGACCGACCCCGTGGGTGCCGGGCTGGTCGAGGATCCCGATGCACCTGGGGCTAACGTCACGGGCGTCAGCGACATGCAGCCGGTAGAGCCCATCCTCGAGCTCGTCGAGCTTGTCCCAGACGCCAAGGCCGTAGGCGCTATCTACAACGCCGGTGAGTCCAACTCGGTGTTCCTGGCCAAGGCCGAGAAAGAGGCCGCGGAGGCCATGGGCTACGAGTTCATCGAGGCTACCGCTGGCACCTCAGCCGAGGTGAAGGCCGCGGCCGACTCGTTGGTCGGGCGCGTCCAGGCCATCACCGTCATCGGCGACAACACCGCTGTCTCGGCTCTCGAGGCCATCGTCAAGGTCTGCGAAGAGAACGGCATCCTGTTGCTGGCCGGCGACACCGACAGCGTCAAGCGCGGCGCGGCTGCGGGCTTCGGGTTCAACTACGAGGACCTGGGCCGTCAGGCCGGCGCCATGGCTGTCGAGATCCTTGGTGGCAAGGCCGTCGCTGACGTGCCGGTGCAGTTCGCCGAGAACCTCATCCTGGCCGTGAACCCGGCAGCCGCCGAGAAGATGGGCGTCACGCTCCCGCAAGAGCTGCTGGATCAGGCGCAAGAGACGTACTGAGCCAGCCGCACCCTTGGGCCGGCCGCCGTGGTCGGTACCGGGTGGGCACACACTGTAGACTAGGGGGAGCCGGGGCCATGACAGCCCCGGCTCCCCATGTACGGAGTGGGAGTCGGTGGAAGCCATCCTGACGAGCGGGTTCGAGCAAGGGCTCATCTACGCCTTCATGGTGTTGGGCGTGTTCATCACGTTCCGGGTGCTCGACTTCCCCGATCTCACCGTGGACGGCAGCCTGCCGCTTGGCGCGGCCGTGGCAGCCACGTTGCTCGTCAATGGCTACTCGCCATGGCTGGCTACCATAGTGGCTGTGGGCGCCGGTGTGCTCGCCGGCGTGCTCACCGGCGTCTTGCACCTCGTACTCAAGTCGGGTGACTCAGACGCCAGCAACTATGGGCCTAAGCTGCTGGCCGGCATCCTCACAATGACCGCTCTCTACACCGTCAACCTACGGGTCATGGGCCGCAGCAACACGCCGTTGCTCAGCGTCGACGGCGTCTTCGAGAAGCTCGGTGACTGGTTCAACGTCACCATGAGCGGTTGGTACCTCATCATCGCTGTCTTCGTACTGGCGGTCATCGTCAAGTACATCCTCGACTGGTTCCTGCACACCGAGTTCGGCCTCTGCGTACAGGCCACTGGCGACAACGAGCAGATGATCCGTTCCATGGGTACCAACACCAACTTCACCCGAGTGGTGGGTCTCGGTGTGGCGAACGGACTGGTCGCTCTCACCGGCGCACTCGTAGCACAGGAACAGGGGTTCGCCGATGTCGGCATGGGTATCGGCACCATCGTCGCGGGCTTGGCGGGCGTCATCATGGGCGAGGTCCTCTTCGGCATCCGGAGCATCAGCTGGGTCTTGTTCAGCGTCGTCGGCGGCTCTATCGTGTATCGCCTGCTCATCGCCGGCAGCCTGCGCCTTGGCATAGCGCCTACAGACCTCAAGTTGCTCACCGCGGCGCTGGTCGTCTTGGCGCTGGCGGTGCCCACCGTGCGGCGCAAGGTGGTGCGGCTGTGAGTCAGGCGGCGCCACTCCAGCTCGTCGGGCTGCGCAAGGTGTTCTTCCAGGGCACCGCCAACGAGGTCGTGGCCGTCTCCGGCATCGACCTCGATGTGCCGGCTGGCCAGTTCGTCACCGTCATAGGCTCTAACGGCTCGGGCAAGTCGACCTTGCTCAACGCGGTGGCCGGCACTTTCCCACCCACGCAGGGCCAGGTGATCCTCGACGGCGTGGACATCACCAAGGAACCCGAGCACGTGCGCAGCCGTTCCATCGGCCGAGTCTTCCAGGATCCACGGGCCGGTACGGCGCCGTCTATGAGCATCGAGGAGAACCTGGCCGTAGCGCTCATGCGCTCCACCCGTAGCGGGTTGCGGCGGGGTGTCACCAAGCGGCGCCGGCAGATCATGCGGGAGCAGCTGGCGCGTTTGGGTATGGGGCTCGAGGGCCGCCTGGGCGCCGAGGTCAACAAGCTGTCTGGCGGCCAGCGGCAAGCCATGTCTCTGCTCATGGCCACGGTGGTCCAACCCAGCCTGCTGCTACTCGACGAGCACACAGCCGCGCTCGACCCCAAGGTGGCG
>CAYMTC010000296.1:0-3026 GCA_964393265.1 uncultured Thermoleophilia bacterium | reverse complement strand
ATAATGAGCGGTGACTGGAGTTCAGACGTGTGCTCTTCCGATCTGGACGGCGCCTCAGCTGAGTACCTCTCGCCTCGGCGCGCGTGAGCGTCAGCGCCGTTCTGCCTGCCCGTGTAGAACACGCGATCGGCATGTTTGGCAGCTGGCTGGCATGAGTCCTCGGGCAGACTACGTGTAGAATCGGCGCGTGCGGTGGTCTCCGGACACATCCCTTGGCAGCGGGCTTCTCAGTCCTCGACAGGCAGTGACGGTTCTGCCTGTCGTCGCGAGCCTGGCGCTGGTCGCGGCGCTGTCCTTCCGGGGTGGGGGCTACATCGTCCCTAGTGCCACGGTGCCGGTGGTGTGTTGGCTGGCGATCTGTGCAGGGTGGGTCATCGCGCAGCGCCCGGGCATGCCGAGCTCACGCTGGCTGTGGGTGGCGCTTGCGGCCCTAGTGCTCTCGGCGGTCTGGACGGGCGCGTCCATCATCTGGTCGGTGGGCCCGGACTTGTCCTGGGTGGCGTTCGACTACGCGGCTCTCTACGCGGCGGTGCTGGCGGCTTTAGCGTGGGGGGGTTGCGGGCCGGTCAGACTCAGGATCGCGACCGTCGGCTACCTAGTCTGCGTGGTGGCTGTGGGGGTGGCCGCCTATCTGGGCAAGGTGGTCCCGGACGTCGTCACGCACGCGAACAAGTACGCGCGTCTGGCTGACCCCGTGGGCTACTGGAACGTGCTCGCGATCATGCTGGTCATGGCTGTGCCCGTCGCGCTGGCACTGTCTGCCCGACGCGGGCTCCACCCGCTTCTCCGAGCTCTCTCGGCGGCAGTCTTGGCTTTCCTAGTGCTCACGCTGTTCTTCACATTCTCGCGCGGCGGGTTCGCGGCGGCGATCGTCGTCGTGGTCGTCTACTTCGCTGCTACCAAGGAGCGTCTCTCGTCGCTGGTCAGTCTGCTCTGTGCCGCTGTGCCGGTAGGGGTCGTGCTGTACTCGCTGAGGGGGCTCGAGACGCTGTTCGGCGCGACGACCGATGCTGCGCTTCGCACTGCGCAGGGCCGTACCCTCGCGTGGTGGACCATCGCCGTCGTGTGCGTGCCGTTCGCCGCGCAGCTGGCGGTGGCTCTTGTGCACGCTCGCCTCAGACTGGGGCGCGCCGTGCAACGCTGGGTGGGCGTGGCTGTGTCGGTGGCCATACTCTCCGCCGTGGTCGTCGGGCCTCTCGTGTACCTGCAGGGTCGCGGCGGCGTCGTCCAGTGGACGCGCACGCAGTACCGTAGCTTCATCGGGGCGGCCGAGACGGAGGACAGCGACACCGCCGGTCGTCTGCTCATCGTCAGCTCCAACGGTCGGGTCTCTCTGTACCGCGAGGCGTTGGACCAGGTGAGGTACACGCCTGTGCTGGGCACTGGTGCCGGCACGTTCGCGTTCACCAACTACCGTTTCCGGGACTCCGGTCTTGTGGTGAAGCACGCTCACAGCCAGTGGTTCAATGCACTCAGCGAGCTTGGCTACCCCGGCTTGGCGCTGCTGGTGGTGTTCGCGCTGGCGCTCACGGCGGCTATGGTGGGCAGCCTGGTGCGCCACCGTCGCGACGCTGAGCGCGGCCTGCTGGCCGCGGCCGCGGCGGCGGCCGCGGGCTTCCTGTTCCACATCAGCGGAGACTGGGATTGGGACATGGCCGCCTCGACCGTCGCGTTCCTGCTGCTCGGTGTGGCGGTGGCCGTGTACCGCCGCGACGCTGCGCAGCAGGTGGCCAAGGGGGTCACTCCCGGCCAACAGGTCGCAGAGGCCGGCGCGACCGTTCGTGGAGCCGCCGCGCAGCGGCGGCTGTCTTGGCCTGTCGCCGGCATGTGGGTCGGACTGCTGGCCGTGCTGGCTGTCTCGTGGATAGTGCCCGCGCTGGCCCTGCAGGCCGAGGAGCGGGCGCTGGCGGCAGCCACGGCCGGGCGCATGAGCGAAGCCGCGGCTCAGGCGCAGCGAGCACGGCGGCTCAACCCGCTGGCCGTGGACCCGCTCATCACACTGGCCGCGGTGCAGAGCACGCGCGGGCGGCCGCGGGCGGCGCTCGAGCTTCTGGAAGAGGCCAAGCGGTTGCAGCCCGAGAACGCCTACGTGCACTATCGGCTTGGCCTCCTGCTGGCAACGGACCTTGGCCGCGTCGCCGAGGCTCGCACGGAGCTGCAGAGGGCACTGCAGCTCAATCCGTTGCACGCGCCCAGCAGGACGCAGCTGGAGTTGCTGGGCGGCGGCTGAGGCACCGCTTCGATCCGGTGCGCCGACGCTCACACCGGGGGCCACGATGTACGTGGTACACTCGGCCCGCGCCGGCGCCCATGGTCTAGTCTGGAGGTCGCGAGCATGACGGACGCGCAGCCACCGATCGGCGTGGTAGGCATAGGCTACGTCGGCTTGGTCACGGCGGTGTGCTTCGCTCACCTGGGTCACCGCGTGGTGTGTCTGGATGTCAACCGTGAGCGTATCGCCGGGCTGCAGGGCGGCGATGTCCCCATCTACGAGCCTGGTCTCGACAAGCTCCTCGACGACCACCGCGAGCGGCTTGCGTTCACTACCTCCTACGACAGACTTCTCGCCGACTGTCGCATCCTCTTCGTGGCCGTCGACACACCGCCGTCGCCCTCGGGTGATGCAGACCTCAGCCGCGTACGGCAGGTCGTCGCCGAGGTGGCCAGAAGGGGTGGGGAGCGGGTGCTTGTCATGAAGAGCACCGTGCCGGTGGGTACTGGTGAGCACGTGCTGGCGGACCTGCGCAGTGCCGGCGCTCCTGCTGTGCGGTACGTCTCCAACCCCGAGTTCCTCCGCGAGGGCGCGGCCATCCAGGACTTCCTCGAGCCCGATCGCATCGTCATCGGTGCCGACCAGGAGGCCGACGGCGCCACGGTCGAGGACCTGTATCGTGGCATCGACGCTCCGGTCATCCACACCACGGTAGCCACAGCAGAGATGATCAAGTATGCCAGCAACGCCTTCCTGGCCACCAAGATCAGCTTCATCAACGAGATCGCCAACGTCTGCGAGGGTGTCGGAGCGG
>CAYMTC010000295.1:0-3029 GCA_964393265.1 uncultured Thermoleophilia bacterium | reverse complement strand
TGTCGGCGCCGGCGAACGCCTTGTCGGTGAGCAGGACGACCTCGTCGGCGCCGCGGTACAGCGATTCGCGCAGCACCTGCACGGCGGCCGGCGGCCCCATGCTCATGACGACGACCCGGCCGCCATACCTGTCACGCAGCTGCAGGGCCTCTTCCAGAGCGTTGAGATCCTCCGGGTTGAAGACGGCTGGCAGGGCCGCGCGGTTGACAGTGCCGTCGTCCTTCATGGCTTCGCCGGTGATGTTGGCGGTGTCCGGGACCTGTTTGACGAGCACGACCATGCGCAGCGCCGACGACGCGGTAGCACCATCGGTACGCGCCACGGGGCTGGTGGAGATCTGGGTGTCGAACGCGCTGCCCATTGAGTCGGGCAGTATACACCCCGCGTGCCTGGCTTGGGTCCGCGGGGGTCTGGCAAGCTGCAGTACACTGCCGACATGCTGTGTACCAAGCCTTCCACCCAGTGACCGCCACGCGACGCTACACGCTTTACAGGGCTCAGGACGCCACGGAGGCACGTCGCCGCTCGCGGAGACGCAAGAGCAGGCGGGTGGCTGTCAGCTTGGCCGTGCTGGTGCTGCTGGCGGGCGTGGGCTACGGGGCCTACTGGTACCTGTGGCAGCGGGACGGTGCGTCCCTGGCAGCGAGCCAAGCCCCGAAGCGGAGCGCTCGGCCCAGCGCCAACCTCCACGGCTGGAACCCTGCGCCGCGTCGCACACCCGGGCCGGGGCTCGCTTGGACGCCAGGAGGCGTGCCGACGCAGGGTGACGGCGTCAAGATAGCCACCTTCCTGGGGAACGAGACACGGCGCTACTACGGCCACGGACCGGCCCCAAGACGGCTCGACCTGATCTGGCGTACGGAGATCGGTACGGGCAAGACCTCGAACGACAGCAAGCCCAAGAAGCCCTTCGTGTGGTCTGGCACGGGCTGGACCGGACAGCCCGCTCTGGTGCGCGACCACGACAAGCTGTACCTGATCATCGGCGGGTACGACCACGACCTGCACAAGATCGACGCGGCGACCGGGAGGGTGCTCTGGGAGTACGACTTCGGCGACGTGATCAAGGGGAGCCCGGCCGTCTTCGCCAACCCGCAGCGTACCGGGGAGGACGACCGCTACATCGTGGTCGGCGGTTCACGACGTGGCTTCCCGTCGAGCTTCAGCGACCCGTCCATCGCCCCGTACAGGGCGGTCACGTTCGGCAGTGGCCGCGAGTCGTGGCGATTGCCGGTGCCGCAGTCAGCGAGCTACAGCCGCGATGCCGACAGCAGCCCGTTCTACCTGGACGGTGAGTTGTATGTCGCGACGGAGAGTGGCTGGTTCTACGTGCTCGATCCGCTGCGGACCAAGGTCTGGAACGGTCACCGCAGGCCTGTCATCCTGCGCCGCAGACTTCTGCTGGGCGATGCACGCGCCGCGTCTCACGGCGGCAACCTCGTGATCGAGGCGTCGCCTGCCCTTCTCGACGACGTCATCTACATCGCTTCAGGTTCGGGACACGTGTATGGCTTGCGCCGACGTGACCTCAAGGTCGTGTTCGACTTCTTCACAGGTTCTGACCTGGACGGCACGACGGTGACCACACGGTCTGGCCGTCTGCTCTTCTCCATCGAGAAGCAGTACGTCCCTGGGCACGGCGGCGTCATGATGCTGGAGCCGTCGCGCGCCACGGTGAAGCCCGGGGCGTCCGCCGCCGCGGTGGCTCGGGCGAGTCGCAAGACCGTCGTCTGGTACTTTCCCACGGGCGACCGGGAGTTCCACGATTGGGAGGGCGGTGTCATCGGTTCGGCCGCCGTGAACGATGAGTACGATACGGACGGGTCACGACCGCGGCTGGCCGCCTTCGGCGCGGTCGACGGCAACCTGTACGTCGTCGCTCAGGACGTGCTCACCGGCCGCAAGGTCCCCGGCCCCAATGGTGAGGGCCCGTACCCCACGCCGCGGCAGCTGTTCAGCGCTCCCATCGGAGGTTCCATCTCCACGCCCATCTTCGTCGACGATGCGCTCATCGTCGCGGGATACGACGCCCGGGTGCACCTGTACCGGATCCGCTACACCGAGGTGGATGCCGACGCCCCCGGCGCTCTGCCAAGCGCGGACGGCCGATGGTGGCGTGTCGCGTTCCGGGAGACGGCCACCTTCGCCGGGGGCGGGTCGTTCGAGTCCACTCCCATCGTGTGGGAGGGGCGCGTCTACATCGGCTCCCGCAACGGCTGGTTCTACTGTCTGGGCGACTGAGCGGCCCAGGGTGCGCGGGCTACGCTGCGCGGCGGACGCGGTGCGCGCCGGCAGCGCGTAGTCGCCTGGCGCGCAGCATCGCGATGGGGCACCACGGTACAGGTGCTGCGGGTGCCTACGGTATCATTGCGCCGCTATGAGCTTTGTCCGCGTCCGCTTCGCGCCGTCGCCCACCGGCTACCTGCACCTTGGTGGTGCGCGCACGGCGCTCTACAACTACATCTTCGCCCGCCGACATGGCGGCGACTTCATCCTGCGCATAGAAGACACGGATCCGTCGCGGTCAACGGACGAGGCCATCGCGCAGATCGTCGCATCGCTGCGCGAGATGGGCCTCGACTGGGACGAGGGGCCCGGGTGCCCCGGCCCCCACGGGCCGTACCGGCAGACGCAGCGGCAGGACATCTACCGCGACCACGTGGAGCAGCTGCGAAGCGAGGGGTGGCTCTACCCCTGCTTCTGCACGCCGCAGCAGCTCGAGGCCGAGCGAGCGGAGGCACGCGCGCAGAAGCGTGACTGGGTCTACAGCGGCGTCTGCCGCGACCTCGACCCGGCGGAGGTCCAGCGGCGTATCGCGGCAGGAGAGCCCTGGACGTTGCGCTTCCGAGCGCGACCGGGCAGCGTCGTGTTCCACGACATGCTGCGCGGCCCTGTCGAAGTAGATGCCGCCACCATCGGGGACTTCATCGTCCAGCGCTCAGACGGCACCGTCACGTACAACCTGGCTGTCGTGGTCGACGACGTGACTATGGAGGTCACCCACGTGATCCGCGGCGACGACCACATCA
>CAYMTC010000294.1:0-3040 GCA_964393265.1 uncultured Thermoleophilia bacterium | reverse complement strand
CCACCGACCTGCAGGCGCAGATGATGGTGCTGCTCTCGCTCGCCGAGGGCACCTCCATCCTCACGGAGAACGTCTTCGAGAACCGCTTCGTCGTGGTCGACGAGCTCAATCGTCTGGGTGCGGGCATCACCGTGAACGGCCACCACGCGGTCGTAGCCGGCCCTAGGGCGCTCACGGGTTCCATCGTCGAGGCGCCGGACCTGCGGGGTGGCGCCGCACTGGTCATCGCCGGCCTCGTCGCCGATGGCGTCACCGAGGTCCGCAGCATGCTCCATGTCGACCGTGGCTACGAGGACATGGAGCACAAGCTGCGTGAGTTGGGCGCGGTGGTACATCGCCGCAACGGCGAGGCCTCGGACGTAGTGGTCCGCGATCTCGGCACAGGTGCAAGTCTCGCTCGGTCAAAGGACCCCGGCGTGGGCTTGGCTGATGTCCCGGAGTCTGCATCCTGATGCACAGGCCGTGTAGAGCGCGCAGGGGCGTCTGCGGCCTGATCGCCGCAGCCTCTGCCGCGACGGCTGTAGCTCACGACCGTGCGGGTCGTGCATGAACGAGCGACGCTACACCGTCTATCGCAGCAACGGCGCCTCTCGGGGCGAACGGTCGGGTGCCCGCCGACGCGACGGTGGGGAACGGGGCGCCGCGCAGGCGGTGTCTGGCGCCGCCGCACACTCTGGCGCGCCCATCGAGGAGGAGCGGCGGTCCGGTGGTTCGCCCCCGCGGCAGGTCTACGCGCGGCCGCGGCGACCCTGGCTCACGATGCTGCGCTACGCCGGCCTGGTCATCGTGGTCGCCGTCTGCGGCATCGGCGGGTACTGGTGGGGCTGGCTCGAGGCCTCGTTCGCCGAGATGGGCAAGAACAACGAGGTGGCGGTGCGCAAGGCCAGCAAGGAGCTGGCGGTGGCCACCGCCGACCAGCCCGTCAACATCCTCGTGCTGGGCAGCGACCGACGCGACGACATAGAAGGAGACAAGGGTCGCTCAGACACGATGATGCTGCTGCGGCTCGACCCCAACGCGGGCACTATCTCCATGCTGAGCGTGCCGCGCGATCTCTGGGTCGAGATCCCCGGCTACGGCATGGAGCGCATCAACGTCGCCTACACGCTTGGCGGTCCCGAGCGCGCCATCGGCATGTTCAAGCACCTCACTGGCCAGCCCATCAACCACTTCGTGGACGTCAACTTCCTGGGCTTCATCCGCGTGGTGGGTAAGTTGGGCGGCGTGTACATCGACGTCGACCGACGCTACTACAACCCACCGGGTACGGGCTGGGCCGCCATCGACCTGCAGCCCGGCTACCAGCTCATGACTGGGCGCAAGGCGCTCCAGTTCGTCCGATTCCGGCACGACGCCACGGGCGACTTTGGCCGCATGCGTCGTCAGCAGGTCTTCCTCCACGAAGTGGAGCGCCAGGCCAAACGCTGGCAGAACTTCTCCAAGCTGCCGGGGCTGGTCAAAGCCATCACCAAGAACACCGTCAGCGATATCGATGACTTGAGCACGGCTATCAGCTTGGCCAAGATGGTCCTGAGCCTTGACACGTCGCAGGTCTACCACTCCCAGATCGAAGGCACGCCTACCATGATCGACGGCAAGTCCGTGCTGCTGCCCAGCACGCAGGAGATCAACACGGCGGTCAACGACTACCTCGATCCACAGGGTGCCCCGGTGGCGCAGAAGATCAGTATCCCAAAGGACTCCTACCAGGTGCGCGTGCTCAACGGCTGCGGTACATCCGGTATGGCCACCAAGGTCGCCGACGCACTCACTGGCGAGGGGTACGTGGCGGTGGAAGGCGGCAACGCCGATGCCTTCGACTACACCAACTCCGTGGTCTATGCCACGAAGGGCCTCCAGGCGGCCGCTCGCAGCATCGCCAAGCTGCTGCGACCCGCCAACGTCCAGATCGTGCCTACCATGCCCGGTACCCTGGGCGGCATCAGCGTCATAGTGGGCTCCCAGTACGGCGGTCAGCTCAGCCGACCGCCGTCCTCTGCCACGGTCGTACAGGCGCAGGTGCAGCAGGGCGTCAACCAGAACGCCGCCGAGTGGCGTGTCTGGGCAGGCAAGTCCGGCGTGCCGCTCATGATGCCCAGCGCCTGGTCGCCGGGCATGACGTGGGACGTCGCCCAGTGGCACACGTACACCATCAAGACCCCAGATGGTCAACGGGCTGCCTTCTGTGCAGTGGGCAGCACCGTCGCTGGCGGCTACTGGCACGTCCAGGCCACCAGTTGGGACGATCCGCCCATCCTCAGCGACCCCAACGAGGTCCGCACCATCAAGGGTCGCGAGTACTCCCTCTTCTACCAGAACGATCGCCTCCACCGCGTAGCGTGGCGGCAGAACGGCACCGTGTACTGGCTGGCCAACACGCTCGACGACCAGATCTCCAACAAGGTCATGCTCGAGCTGGCGCGCTCGTTCAAGCCCGTGCAGTAGCGCTCCGTGTAAGGCTTCGGGTCAGGTGCACGTTCTTCAGATGGGTGCGCCGGCGTGGGAGGTCGTCACGCGCCGGGGTTCCCCGATCAAAGGTCACACGTATCGGCGGGCGGCCGCTGCAGGATCGCCTGCCGTCACGGTCGGGCATGATGACTTCCGTGTGACCGATGTGGTATAAGTCGGACTCAGTGTGGATGAACACGACCTCGAGGGGGTTCGTTGCCATGAAGAAGACCATCGTCAGTGTGGTACTGGTGGTCGCTCTGTTGTCACTGGTCTTCGCCTCGGTGGCGTCGGCCACCTCGCAGGCTACTATCGATGCCATCATCAAGGACGCCGCCGACGGCACCATCGACGGCAACTGGAGCAAGGCCGACGTCCAGGCGGCGCTCAACTACCTGCTCAACTCGCCGCTTGGCAAGGCGTATAGCGACGTCGACGCCATTCTCGAGGCGTACTTGGCGGGCAGCGGCCAGCCCGGCGTGGCCAGCGGCGGTAGCCTCGCCTTCACGGGCGTCGACATCTTGGTAGCGCTCGGAGCCGGCGTCGGCCTTATCGGCAGCGGCTTGTTCCTGCGCCGCCGCAGCTAGGCGAC
>CAYMTC010000293.1:0-3042 GCA_964393265.1 uncultured Thermoleophilia bacterium | reverse complement strand
CCACCCTATCCTACACTCTTTCCCTACACGACGCTCTTCCGATCTGCCACGCCGATGCGGGCCATCGGGGCCACGCAAGATGTCGCCGACGCGGTCGTCTTCTTGGCGTCTGACATGTCGCGCTTCATCACCGGCTGCGTGCTGCCGGTCGACGGCGGCTTGGGCACCTGATGGCAGCGCCGTATTCTGCAGAGATGCAGGTAGAAAGTACCTCTTCAGGGGAGGAAGACAGATGAGTGAGGCGCCGAGACGGGTCGTCGTGACGGGCCTTGGCGTAGTGTGTCCGGTCGGCAACGATGTGGAGACGGCCTGGCAAGCGGTGATCACAGGCACCAACGGGGTCGGTCCTATTCGTGGATTCGACCCTTCCGGCATCGCATCCCGCATCGCCGGCGAGGTCAAGGACTTCGAGCCGACCTGCTACATGGACAAACGGGCGGCGCGACGTATGGACCCGTACGCTCGTTACGCCGTCGCGGCCGCGCGGCAAGCCGTCGAACACGCTGAGCTCGACGTCGCCGCCGAGGCCGAAGGTATCGGCGCGATCATGGCCAGCGGCGTCGGCGGCCTCACCACCTTCCAGGAGCAGACGCGGGTGCTGCAGGAGAAGGGTCCGGACCGGGTCAACCCCCTCTTCATCCCCATGATGATCCCTAACATGGGTGCGGCGCACGTGTCGCTGGAGCTGGGGGCAAAGGGGCCCGTGAGCGCCGTGTGCACTGCGTGCGCGGCGGGAGGTAACGCCATCGGCGACGCGTTCGAGATCGTGCGCCGCGGGGACGCGGTGGCGATGATCGCTGGAGGCAGCGAGGCGCCGGTCAACGAGACGGGCGTCGCCGCGTTCTCCGCGATGCGCGCTCTGAGCACGCGGAACGACGACCCGGAGCATGCGTCACGACCCTTCGACGTGGGCCGCGACGGCTTCATCATCGCCGAGGGTGCCGGCGCGCTCATCCTGGAGGACCGCGATCACGCGCTGGCCCGCGGCGCCACCATCCACGCCGAGGTGGTCGGCTACGGGCTCAGCGCCGACGCGTTCCACCTCACGCAGCCAGACGATACCGGTGGGTCCCAGGCCCGGGCTATGACGCTTGCGCTGCAGCAGGCGGGCATGATGCCCAGTCAGGTCGACTACGTCAACGCGCACGGCACCAGCACTGTGGCCGGCGACGTGTCCGAGGTCCGCGCGATGAAGATCGCGTTCGGCGATCGCGCGGGTGTGGTCCCCATCTCCTCCACCAAGTCGATGACGGGACACATGCTCGGCGGCACGGGTGCGGTGGAGGCCGTGTTCAGCGTGTTGGCCATCGAGCGAGGCATCATCCCGCCGACCATCAACCTGACGGATCCTGACCCCGAGTGCGACCTCGACTTCGTGCCCGGTTCCGCCCGGCAGCGACCGGTGCGGGTGGCCATGTCCAACTCGTTCGGATTCGGCGGTCACAACGTGTCATTGGTCTTCCGGGCATACGCGTGATGAGTCGGCGCAGACAGGGGGGGCCATGAGCCCTGTGGAGGTACAGATCCTGTCGCGGCGCGGCGACCCGCCCTTGGGGCCCCGCTGGACGTGTCCCAAGTGCGGTGCCCAAACGGAGCGCGACGAGTGGCGGGCTGGGCTTTCGGTGTGCGAAGCATGCGGTTTCCACGCTCGCATCTCGGCGCGCGAGCGGATCGCCCAGCTCGCCGACCCGGCGTCGTTCGAGGAACGGTGGGCCAACTTGCGGACGCTCGACCCGCTCGGCTTCACCGACCTCCAGCCGTACCCAGAGAGACTGCGAGAGGCGCAGGCGGCCACCGGTCTGCCCGAGGCCATCATCATCGGTCGGGCTACGATCGACGGCGCTCCGTGCCTGTTGGCCGTCATGGACTTCGGCTTCCTCGGCGGCAGCATGGGCAGCGTGGTCGGCGAGAAGCTCTACTTGGCGGCCGAGGCCGCTGCGCTGGAGCGCCTGCCGGTCGTGGCAGTCTGCACTTCTGGCGGGGCCCGCATGCAGGAGGGCATCCTCTCGCTCATGCAGATGGCTAAGACGACCATGGCGACCGACGTTCTCAGCAGTGCACGAGTGCCCTATGTGACCGTGTTGGCTGACCCCTGCACCGGTGGCGTCGTGGCCAGTTTCGCGAGCCTGGCCGACATCTGCATCGCCGAACCAGGTGCAAGACTCTACTTCAGCGGCCCGCGTGTCATAGCCGAGACCACGAAGGACGAGTTGCCAGAAGGCTTCGGCAGCGCGGAACGCAACTTGGAGATGGGTCATTTGGATGACGTTGTGCCGCGCGCGGAGCTGCGTGCGCGTCTCGCCAGCTACCTACGGCTTCTGGGAGGAGGTGCACAAGATGGAGAAGGAGAAGGGTCAGGCGACGACGCAGGGCTCGCCGGAGGCTTCCGGCGCGGATTCGGCAGCATCGGTCGACGCGTCACAGGGGCCGGCCGACGTCTCCTCGGCGGGGGTCGCTGAGGAGTCGGAGGCACGTGCGGGTTGGCTCAAGAAGCGGCTCGACGAGGTGAAGCGTTGGTCGAGGCTCCCGGGAGTCAACCTCAGTGAGGAGATCGACCGGCTGCAGTCGCGCCTCAAAGGCCTGCGACGCGAGTCCCGCCGCCACGACGCGTGGGTGACGGTGAGCCTGGCGCGCCACAAGGACCGGCCGCGCACCCGCGACTACATCCAGCACATCATCCTTGGCTTCCAGGAGCTGCACGGTGACCGTCTGCGGGCGGACGACCCCGCCGTGGTGGCGGGTCTGGGCTGGTTCGAGAGCCGTTCCGTCGTGGTGGTCGGTCACCAGAAGGGGCGGACGCTCAACGAGCAGACGGAGGTCAACTTCGGCATGGCGCGGCCCGAGGGCTACCGAAAGGCGCAGCGTCTTTTCGCTCTGGCAGAGCGGCACCGTCTCCCAGTGATCACGTTCGTCGACACGCCGGGCGCCTATCCCGGCGTCACGGCAGAGGACGGAGGACAGGCGCGCGCCATCGCCGAGACGATGCTCGCGATGGCGCGGCTCACAGTGCCCACGGTCGCGGTCATCATCGGCGAAGGCGGC
>CAYMTC010000292.1:0-3044 GCA_964393265.1 uncultured Thermoleophilia bacterium | reverse complement strand
TGGAGTTCAGACGTGTGCTCTTCCGATCTTGCGAGGGCTTCTGGTACGAGCGCGACCTGGCCCCCGACGGCACCTGCCCCGACCACGGCATCAAGCCCGAGTGGCTCGAGGAGGAGAACTACTACTTCCTCCTCTCGCGCTATCAGGACCGGCTGGCCGCGTTCTTCCGCGCCGACCCCGACTGGGTCAAGCCGAAGTCGCGCTACAACGAGGCCCTCTCGTTCATCGAGCAGGGGCTCGAGGACATCTCGATCAGTCGCAAGTCGATCACCTGGGGCGTGCCCGTGCCGTGGGACCCGGAGCAGGTCATCTACGTCTGGGTCGATGCGCTCATCAACTATCTCTCGGCGCTCACGTACGCGCGTCCGGGACAGGATCTGTCGGGTCTGTGGCCCGCGCGGCTGCACATGATGGCCAAGGACATCCTCAAGTTCCATGCGGTCATCTGGCCGGCGCTGCTCATGAGCGCCGGCTATGAGCTGCCGCGTTCCGAGTTCATCCACGGGTACCTCCTCATGGGTGGCGAGAAGATGAGCAAGACCCGCGGCAACGTGCTTGACCCGTTCGCCATCATGGAGACATACGGCATCGATCCCCTGCGGTTCTACCTGTTCCGCGAGGTCACGTTCGGGCTCGACGGTGTCATCTCGCTCGAGGGTTTCGCGGCGCGCTACACCAACGAGCTGGCTAACGAGTTGGGCAACCTGGTGAGCCGCACCGTGAGCATGGTGGGCAAGTATCGCGGGGGAGTCACCCCATCGGCGAGCCAGACGATGGCAGACAGCTCAGCCGCACTCATGAAGGCGGGAGCAGCCATGGTCTCCACCTGCCGCTCACGCCTCGACGCGGTCGAGATCACGGCGGCGCTCGAGGCGGTCTGGGAGGTCGTGCGGCGTCTCAACCGCCACGTGGAGGAGCAGGCGCCGTGGAAGCTCGCCAAGGACGAGGCGCAGTCCGAGCGGCTCGACCGCGTGCTCTACGACCTTGTCGCTGGCCTTCGCCTCGTGGCGTTGTGCCTGTTCCCAGTCATGCCCGGTTCGGCGTGCGAGATCCTGCGGCGCCTGGGGCAGCCGCACGGCGAGCACGACCTGCTCCTGGAGCACGCGGTGTGGGACGCTGTGGTGCCGGCGGCCGTCCACGCGGCGCCGCCCCTGTTCCCGCGCGTGGAGCCGCCAGCCTGAGGTCCGCATGAGCAACCCCACGTCTGGTCCAAGCCACAGCGAGTACCGCTTCGCCGACGACGCGCTCGTCGATACGCACTGTCATCTCGATCTGCTGCAGCAACCGGTGGCTGCTGCGCTGCATGCCGCGCGGGCGGCGGGCGTAGGCGCTGTGGTGACCATCGGCATCGATCTGGCCTCCTCGAGTCGGGCGGTCGCGTCGGCACACGAGCACGCCGGGGTCTGGGCTAGCGTCGGCCTCCATCCGCACGACGCCGCCAGATGGGATGAGCAGTCGTGCGAACGGCTGGCGACGCTTGCCCAGGACGACCGGGTCGTGGCTGTCGGAGAGTGTGGGCTCGACTACTACCGCGATCGGTCGCCGCGCGGCCGTCAGCGGGAGGCGTTTGTTGGCCAGATCGAGCTCGCGCGGCGACTGGCACTGCCGCTGGTCGTGCACGTCAGAGAGGCGGCCGAGCCAGCCCTTGACCTGCTCGCTGAGCATGCTGCTGGGCTGGTCGTCATCATGCACTGCTTCTCCATGCCAGAGTACCTGGACGAGTGCGCCCGGCGAGGCTACTACTGCTCGTTCGCTGGGAACGTCACCTACAAGAACGCCGGCGACTTGCGGGCCGCCGTGCGCCAGGTACCCGACGAGCTGCTGCTGCTCGAGACGGACGCGCCCTTCCTCACTCCTGTGCCGTACCGCGGCAAGGAGAATCGGCCAGAGCGCCTGGTGCACACAGCAGCGCTCGTGGCCGAGATCCGCGGCGAGGACGGAGCAGCGCTCGCCCGGCTCACGACCGCCAACGCGCGGCGGGCGTTCCGGCTCCCCGACGCATGAGCGCTGTGGTCGCCGACCGCCCGGCCGCGCGCCCACCGGCATCACGACGGTACGGCCAGAACCATCTGGTCGATCAAGGCACGTTGCGGGCGATCATGTCGCTGGCCGGTGTGGAGCCGGCGGACGTCGCCCTGGAGATAGGCGCTGCCGACGGTGTGCTCACGCGGCCTCTTCTTGCGCAGGCGCGGCACGTGCACGCGTTCGAGGTCGATAGACGGTTTGATCCTCTGCTGGCAAGTCTGGCGCGGGCCCAGCCGAGTCTCAGTGTGCACATGGCAGACGCGCTGCGCAGCGACCTCGCGGACCTGCGGCCCGCGCCCACCATCCTGGTGGCCAACCTCGCCTACAACATCGCGATCCCGGTCATCGTCAAGTCAGTCACAGAGCTCCCCACGGTGCATCGCTGGGCGGTCATGGTGCAGAAGGAGCTGGGCGAGCGACTGTTCGCGCCACCTGCAACCAAGGCGTACTCGGCCGTCTCGGTGCTGGTGCAGCTTGCGTGTCGTCGGGTAGCACGACGCGCCGTACCGCGTACGGTGTTCTCGCCGCGACCCCGGGTCGACTCCGAGTTCGTGGTGTTCGTGCGCCGTACCGATGAGGATGCGGCCGTGCGGCCGTGCGGCGCGGACGAAGCCGCGCGGGTCGCGGCAGTGGTGCGGGCGGCCTTCGGGCAGCGCCGCAAGCTGCTCAGCAGCTCGCTCGCCGGATCGGCGCTCGCCGGCGTGGCGCTCGCCGACGCTCCGAAGCCTCAGCATGCGCCCCCCTCGCGCGCCGCCGGACCTGTCCTCACCGCGGCGGCCGTCCGCAGTGCTCTAGCGCGTATCGGCCTCGGTGAGAAGGCGCGTCCGCAAGAGCTGGAGCCAGAGCAGTTCGTGCTGCTCACTCGTGCGCTGAGTGGTGGTCCGTGAGCGACTGTGTCGAACTGGCGGCTCCGGCCAAGGTCAATCTGGCGCTCCTGGTAGGCCCGCGGCGCAGCGACGGCTACCACGAGGTGTGCTCTCTGATGCTCCCCGTCACGCTGGCGGACCGGGTCGTCGTGC
>CAYMTC010000291.1:0-3049 GCA_964393265.1 uncultured Thermoleophilia bacterium | reverse complement strand
GACGTGTGCTCTTCCGATCTACCATGGCGGTGCGGTTCATCAATGAAGAGACCGGCGAGATCCGCGAGCAGAAGGTCTTCATGGGTGACTTCCCCATGATGACCGAGCGCGGCACGTTCGTGATCCACGGTACCGAGCGCGTCGTCGTCACGCAGCTGGTCCGCTCACCTGGCGCTTACATCATGGAGCCAAAGCCGGCTGAACGCGACAAACAGGTGTTCATCGCCAACCTCATGCCGCAGCGTGGCTCGTGGCTGGAGCTGGAGATCGACAAGAAAGGCACCATCAACGTGCGCATCGACCGCAAGCGCAAGTTCCCGGTGACCGTTCTTCTGCGCGCCATGGGTATCGCCGACGACGCCGATCTCATGGCACTCGTCGATCGCGAGGCTATGCGTCACCTGCTGGGCCCGGACACCGACGACATGCCCGACCCGCAGGTGTACATGCGCATGACTCTGGAGCGCGATACTACGCGCAGCCGGGAAGAGGCGCTCATCGAGCTGTTCCGCAAGCAGAGGCCGGGCGAGCCGCCTACCCTCGACGCGGCGCGCGCCATGCTGCGTGGCTTGTTCTTCGACCCCAAGCGGTACGACCTGTCCAAGGTGGGCCGTCACAAGCTCAACTCGCGGCTGCACGGCCACGTGGCGGAAGAGCAGCTGCCGTCGCCCGACGTGCGGGTGCTGGTGGAGGAGGACATCGCCGAGCTCATCCGGCGTCTCATCGCGCTGCCGGTGCGCCTCGGCGTACCCGACGATGCCAAGGACTACGCCGACGCCACGCAGGGCCTGCTTCTGGCCCGCCGTGAAGAGATCGTCGGCGAGATCGACGAGTATGAGCACTTCGGCAACCGCCGGCTGCGCACCGTCGGCGAGCTGGTGCAGGACGCCTTCCGCATCGGTCTTGCCCGAATGGAGCGGGTCATCCGCGAGCGGCTCACCACCGAGGACGCAGATGCTATCCAGCCGGCTGCGTTGGTGAACATCCGCCCTGTCGTGGCGGCGCTGAAGGAGTTCTTCGGCTCTTCGCAGCTCTCGCAGTTCATGGACCAGACGAACTCACTGTCGGGGCTCACGCACCGGCGGCGTCTCAGCGCGCTCGGCTCTGGCGGTCTCACGCGCGAGCGGGCACCCATCGAGGTGCGCGACGTGCACCCCACGCACTACGGCCGTATGTGTCCCATCGAGACGCCAGAAGGCCCCAACATCGGGCTCATAGGCTCGCTCGCTTCGTACGCGACCGTCGACGAGTTCGGTTTCGTCCGATCGCCCTACAGGCGGGTGGTGGACGGCAAGGTCACCGACGAGATCGTGTACCTCGACGCCTCAGAAGAGGAAGCCGAGATCACCGACTCCGAGACCGGCGAGCGGCGCTACGTCACCATCGCCCAGGCCAACGCCGCGGTCGACCCGCAGACGCGCCGCTTCGTCAGTGACCGTATCTTGGCGCGTGCTCATAGCGGCGACGACGTCATCGAGGTGACGCCGGCAGAGGTCGACTACATGGACGTGAGCCCCACGCAGATCTTCTCTGTGGCCACTGCCCTCATCCCGTTCCTCGAGCACGACGACGCCAACCGCGCTCTCATGGGCTCCAACATGCAGCGACAGGCGGTGCCACTGCTCACCACCGAGGCTCCGTATGTGGGCACGGGCATGGAGTTCCGTGCTGCCGTCGACACCGGCGACGTCGTCCTTGCCAAGCGGCGCGGCCGCGTGGCGCACGTCGATGCCGACCACATCGTCGTGGATGTCGGCGACGCTGAGGTCGACGAGTACGAGCTCATCAAGTTCATGCGCTCCAATCAGGGCACCCTCATCCACCAGACGCCGATCGTCAACGTCGGCGACAAGGTCGACGCCGGCACGGTGCTGGCAGACGGATCGTCCACGGACCATGGCGAGCTGGCCCTCGGCCGCAACCTCCTGGTGGCCTTCATGAGCTGGGAGGGCTACAACTTCGAGGACGCGATCGTGATCTCCGAGCGGGTGGTCAAGGAGGACCTGCTCTCGTCGATCCACATCGAGGAGTACGAGGTCGACGCGCGCACTACCAAGCTCGGCGACGAAGAGATCACCCGCGACATCCCCAACCGCTCCGAGGAGTCGCTGAAGGATCTCGACGAGCGTGGCATCGTCCGGATCGGCGCCGAGGTCAACTCCGGTGACCTGCTCGTCGGCAAGGTGACACCTAAGGGCGAGACCGAGCTCACCGCCGAGGAGAAGCTCATCCGCGCCATCTTCAAGGAGAAGGCGCGAGAGGTCCGTGACACCAGCCTGAAGGTGCCGCACGGCGAAGGCGGCAAGGTCATCGACGTCAAGACGTTCAGTCGCGAGAACAACGACGAGCTGCCGCCCAGCGTCAACGAGCTGGTGCGCGTCTACGTCGCTAAGAAGCGCAAGATCGCGGAAGGCGACAAGCTCGCCGGCCGCCACGGCAACAAGGGCGTCATCGCCAAGATCGTGCCGGAAGAGGACATGCCGTACCTCGAGGACGGCACACCCGTCGACATCGTGCTCAACCCTCTCGGCGTGCCGAGCCGCATGAACATCGGCCAGGTCCTCGAGTGCCACCTTGGCTGGGCGGCACACCGAGGCTGGCAGGCGAGCGGCGAGCGGGTGAACGGTACGGCATTCTTGGCTACGCCGGTGTTCGACGGCGCCAGTCTGGCCGAGATCGACGAGCTGCTCATGAAGTCCACTCGCGACGATCCCGACAGCCCGGTGCAGTTCAAGGTCGACGCCAAGGAACCGCCGGGACGGCGCTGTTCAGGCAAGGTGTGGCTACACGACGGCCGCAACGGCGAACGCTTCGACAACAAGGTGACCATCGGCTACATGTACATCCTCAAGCTGCTTCACCTCGTCGATGACAAGATCCACGCGCGCAGTACGGGCCCGTACTCTCTGGTCACGCAGCAGCCACTTGGCGGCAAGGCACAGTTCGGTGGCCAGCGGTTCGGCGAGATGGAGGTGTGGGCTCTCAAGGCGTACGGCGCGGCCCACACGCTGCAGGAGATGCTCACCATCAAGTCCGACGACACGGTGGG
>CAYMTC010000290.1:0-3075 GCA_964393265.1 uncultured Thermoleophilia bacterium | reverse complement strand
TGCCATGGCTATAGACCGTCTCGGCAAGCAAGCGGTCAGCTTCACCGGCTCTCAGGCCGGCATCGTCACCGACACAGTCCACACCAGGGCGCGCATCCTCGACATCAGAGCAACGCGCCTGCTTGACGCCATGCAAGAGGGCAAGATAGCCCTGGTCGCCGGCTTCCAGGGCGTGTCCACGGCCAAGGATGTCACCACGCTCGGCCGCGGCGGCAGCGACACCACAGCGGTGGCGCTGGCACACGCCCTTGGCGCCGATGTCTGCGAGATCTACACAGACGTCGACGGCGTCTACACCGCCAACCCCAGCCTGGTCGCCAAGGCGCGCAAGATCCCGGCCATCTCCTACGACGAGATGCTCGAGATGGCCGCCGCTGGCGCGCAGGTCCTGGCTCTGCGCTGCGTCGAGTACGCGCGCAAGTTCACCATCCCCATCCACGTGCGCTCGAGCTTCACAGAGACCGAGGGCACCTGGGTCAGAGAGGAAGACGACACCATGGAGAGCGCTATCATCAGAGGCGTCACCTACACCACCGACGAGGCCAAGGTCACGGTACGCGGCGTGCCCGACAAGCCGGGGGTAGCAGCCAGCGTGTTCGCCGCTCTGGCAGACGCCAACGTCAGCGTCGACATGATCATCCAGAACGTGGGCGAGCGGCAGCACAGCGACATCTCGTGCACCATCCCGGTCGCCGATCTGGTGGGTGCCGACCAGGCGCTGCGACAGGTGGTAGCAGACCTCGGAGCCAAGAGCTACACCACAGATACCAGCATGGCCAAGGTGAGCCTTGTGGGCGCCGGCATCCGCAGCGACCCCGGCGTCGCAGCAACGATGTTCAAGACCCTGGCCGATCTGGGCATCAATCTCGAGATGATCTCCACATCGCCCATAAAGATCTCCTGCGTCATCGCCAAGGACCGCGTCGAGGAAGCCGTGCGCACTCTGCACGACGTCTTCCACCTGGACCGCGACGAAGCCTCCCGCTCCACCGGCGACAAGGCGGTGGACCGTGGCTGACAAGCAGCTCACCGTCGCCATCGCCGGCGCCACGGGTGTCGTTGGCACCACCGTGCGTCAGATCCTCGAGGAGCGCCGCTTCCCTGTCGGCGAGCTGCGCCTCCTGGCCAGCGCGCGCAGCGCGGGCCGTACGCTGGCGTTCGCGGGTCGAGAGTGGCCGGTCGCTGAGCTCACGGAGCAGTCCTTCGCCGGAGTCGACCTAGCCTTCTTCGCCTGCGGAGGAGCGGCCAGCACGCAGTTCGCCCCTGCCGCCGTCGCCGCGGGTACGCTCGTCATCGACAAGAGCAGCGTGTTCCGCATGGCAGAGAACGTGCCGCTGGTGGTCCCCGAGGTCAACGCCGACGCGCTCGATGACCACCAAGGCCTCATCGCCACACCCAACTGCTCCACCATCCAGATGGTGGTGCCCCTGCGACCCATCTACGACGCGGTCGGCCTCGAGCGAGTCGTCGTGAGCACCTACCAGGCGGTCTCGGGCAGCGGCAAGAAGGGTCCCGATGAGCTGCAGCGTCAGACTCCAGAGGCGCTGGCGGGCCGCCCTGCCAAGGCCATCGCCTATCCGCACCAGATCGCCTTCAACCTGCTGCCGCACATCGACAGCTTCCTCGACAACGGCTACACCAAAGAAGAGCAGAAGATGGTCGACGAGACCCAGAAGATCTTCTCGGACCCCCATCTCAAGGTGTCGCCCACCTGCGTACGCGTGCCGGTGTTCAACTCGCACTCGGAGTCGGTGAACGTACAGACCACCCGTCCCCTCAGTGCGGCGGAGGCACGCGAGCTCTTCGCGTCGTTCCCGGGCATCGAGGTGGTCGACGACGTCGAGCACCTACGCTACCCCATGCCTCTCGACGCCAGCGGGCGTGACCCGGTCTATGTAGGCCGTATCCGTCAGGACCCCACCATCGACAACGGCCTCAACTTCTGGTGCGTCAGCGACAATCTCCGTAAGGGAGCGGCGCTCAACGCCGTGCAGATCGCCGAGGAGCTGCGGCGCCGCGACCTCCTCTAGCGAGTGCCCAACCCACTGTGTCAAGGAGCACGAGGTGACTATGCAAGACCCATCCGGAGGCAGCGTGCACAATGACGGGAGCGGCGCCGCACAGGAAGCAGCCGGCGGCGCGGCCGAGTCGTTCGATGCAGTGGTCATCGGCGGAGGGCCCGCCGGCCTCACAGCTGGCACGTACCTAGCCCGGGCCCGCCGCTCCACGCTCGTCCTCGAGAGGAACATGGCCGGCGGCCAGATGGCGCTCACTGAGCTCATCGAGAATTATCCAGGCTTCCCCGAGGGCATCTCGGGGTTCGAGCTCGCCGACCGCATGAAGCTGCAGGCGGGCAAGTTCGGCGCCGAGCTGCGCGAGATCACCGCCGTCACATCCATCGAGCTGCGCGAGGGCGCCCACACCATCGTCACCGACCAAGGACTCATCACCGCGCGGTCTCTAGTCCTGGCCCCCGGTGTCGTACCGCGCACGCTTGGTATCCCGGGAGAGAGTGAGTTCTTTGGCCGCGGCGTCAGCTCCTGCGCCACGTGCGACGGCTTCCTGTACCGCGGCGGTCAGGTGGCAGTCGTGGGCGGTGGCGACACGGCGGTGGAAGAGGGCATGTTCCTCACCAAGTTCGCCGAGCGCGTCACCGTCATCCACCGCCGCGACGAGCTCCGCGCCTCAGCCATCGCCCAGGAGCGCGCGTTCGCCAACGAGAAGATGAGCTGGTTGTGGAACAGCCGTCCCCGGCGAGTCATCGGTGACGACACGGTGAGCGCCCTCGAGTATGAGGACATCAAGACCGGAGAGGTCGGCACGCTGTCCATCGACGGCGTCTTCGTCTTCGTGGGTCAGCTTCCCAATACAGAGGTGCTGCGCGGGCTGGTGGAACTCGACGCTGCTGGCTACATCGTCACCGACGATCAGCTGCGCACCAAGCAGCCGGGCGTGTTCGCCTGCGGCGACGCCCGCGCCAACCACCTCAAGCAGATCGCCTACGCGGTCGGAGAGGCGGCTTTCGCCGCCGTGCAGACAGACAAGTACCTCGATACACTCTGACGGCGCCGCCCG